>JANNJE010000053.1:0-17085 GCA_031405735.1 Armatimonadota bacterium
AGCTTCGAACCGTCCCGATACAGCGCATTCGCCTTAAGTCCCAATTTCCACGACTGCAGGTATGAATTCCCGATGTCGTCAATGCTCGCGCTCGCTGGCAGATTGATGGTTTTGCTAATCGCGCCCGAAAGAAACGGCTGCGCCGCTGCCATTGCGCGTATGTGCCCATCAGCAGAAATAAACCTCTCGCCGCGCCGCCCGCACTTGTTCGCGCAATCAAAAACTGGATAGTGCTCTAAGCGCAAATGCGGAGCGCCTTCTACTGTCATAGTGCCACAAACATATTCGTTAGCCGCCAAAATATGTTCTTTTGTGAAGCCAAGGGTTTCGAGCATGTTGAAGCTCCAATCGTTCAACTGCGTTTCAGTAAATCCGAGCACCTCAATGCAGAACTTGTCGCCTAAATTGAACTTGTTGAATACAAATTGAAGTTCAAAAGCATTTTCCAACGCATCCTCAAGTTGATCCAATGTCGTTTCTTCAAAACCCTTAGCCTTCAAAGTTTCATGGTTTATATAAGGCGCGCCCATTAAGGACTTTCTGCCAACACAATAAGATACGATGTCTTCGATCTGCTCTTGGTTGTATCCGAGCCGATCTAACGCTGGAGGAATGGACTGATTGATAATCTTGAAATATCCGCCACCCGCGAGCTTTTTGAATTTTACGAGGGCAAAATCTGGCTCGATTCCAGTGGTGTCGCAATCCATGACCAGGCCGATCGTTCCTGTTGGAGCGAGCACAGTAACTTGAGCATTTCTATATCCAAATTGTTCGCCCAAATCTAGTGCCTTGTCCCACGCTTCACGAGCAGCTTTTAGCATATCGGTTGGGCATTCGTCAGGGTCAATTCCTACTGGTAGAATGCTCAACGACTCATAGTCATCTTTCGCTGAATTGTATGCGGCGCGGCGATGATTTCGAATCACTCGAAGCATCGGCTCCCTGTTGGCGTCAAAGCGTTGAAACGCACCCAATTCCTTTGCCATTTCAGCCGATGTGGCATAGCTTTCGCCGCCCAATATCGCGGTTAACGCTCCAGAAATGGCTCTTGCCTGAGAAGAATCGTAAGGCAATGACATTTGCATCAGCAACGCACCCAGATTTGCGTAGCCTAAGCCCAATGTTCGAAAATCGTAACTTAGCCGTGCGATTTCCTGACTTGGAAATTGGGCCATCAAAACCGATATCTCGAGAACAATTGTCCAAAGGTGGATCGCATGGCGATATCCTTCGATGTCAAACTTTCCAGTTTGAGCGTCGAATAATCGAAGCAGATTGATACTTGCGAGATTACAAGCCGTGTCATCGAGAAACATGTATTCAGAACATGGATTGCTTGCCCGAATCGGCCCATCTACCGGGCACGTATGCCAATCATTGATCGTTGTGTCGTACTGAATTCCAGGATCGGCGCAGGCCCAAGCCGAATAGCAAATATCATCCCATAGTTCCCTGGCTGGCAATTGCTTAGACGTCTTACCATCTGATCGTCGCTTTAGATCCCAAGTGTCGTCATTTTCAACAGCCGCGAAAAACGAGGCCGGAATTCGAACAGAATTGTTTGAGTTCTGGCCGCTTACTGTCATATAGGCGTCTGACTCATATCCTGTGTCATAAGTTGGAAACTCAATCGCAGTAATCCCTTGTTCGGCAAGTTGAATCGCCCTTTGAATGTAATTGAGTGGAATCAGGTCAATTTTTGCTTCAGCGATCGCTCGTTTCAAGTCAGGGTTCTTCCGAGGATCAAAGGCGTCTCTCGATTCAGGTTCGACATAAGAATTGCAAGCTCGAATCACAGCGTTCAAGTGCTTTTGATTCAAATGTGAACCAGTCACCAAAGAAGCAACTTTTTGCTCTTCAATCACCTTCCATTTGATAAACGATTCGATATCTGGATGGTCAATATCAAGGCAAACCATCTTCGCTGCCCGACGGGTCGTTCCACCAGACTTGATCGCTCCTGCAGAACGGTCTCCCACCCGCAAAAAACTCATCAGGCCGCTTGATTTTCCGCCACCGCTCAACGATTCGCTTTCGCCACGAATCTTAGAAAAATTGGTGCCCACGCCAGAGCCGTATTTGAAAATTCGGGCCTCACGAGTCCAAAGATCCATGATGCCGCCTTCATTCACCAAATCGTCGCTAACGCTCAAAATGAAGCAGGCGTGAGGCTGTGGACGCTCGTAAGCGTTCTTGCTGCGGGTTAACTCGCCGGATTCAGGTTCGACATAGTAGTGGCCCTGAGGAACCCCTTCAATTCCATAGGCGTAGTGCAATCCCGTGTTGAACCATTGAGGCGAATTTGGTGCAGCAATCTGCTTTGCCAACATGTGGCAAAGCTCATCATAAAATGCTTGGGCATCCTTTTTTGTATCGAAATACCCAGATTTTTCACCCCAAAAACGCCAGCAACCCGCGAGTCTGTGAAATACTTCGCGAGAATCCACTTCGCAATCATGTTCGCCTGTAGTGAATTCGCTCAAATGCCTGTCGGTGGCTTTCCCAGACTGAAGTCCTGCTTTTCGAAAATACTTTTGGGCGAGAATGTCTGTCGCAACCTGGCTCCAATGTGCAGGAACCATGACATTCTCCATGCTGAAAACAGTGCTCCCATCCGGATTCCGAATCTCACTCTTTCGAGCCTCAAACTCTATCCCATGAAATGCCCCCTTTCCCGCCTGTGTAAAGTATCTTCGAATTTTCATAACTACCCAATCCTCCGTGATGTCTCTATATTATAGTAGACAAATCTCTATATTGCAAGAGATTTTTCTTTGAGTCGGCTTCCCCGTCGAACCGACTCGATCATTTTCTTGAAGTCCTCAATGGTAGAAAACTCCTGATAAACGCTCGCAAACCTTACAAATGCAACGACATCTATGTCGCGCAACTCTTCCAAGACCATTTGGCCGATTGTGTTTGAGGCAACTTCCTCTTCAAACCTACTGATCAGCTCACGTTCTATTCGATCTGCAGCCAATTTCAAACTTTCTAGCAGCAGCGGCCGTTTGCGGCATGCGAGCATCATGCTGTTCAAAACTTTTTCGATTCGGAAATCTTCTCTACTGCCGTCTCGTTTAACTACAAAAAGCCTCGGGATTTCTGGTGCTTCAAAGGTTGTAAATCGCCGTAGGCAGCTCTCACATTCTCGCCTTCTGCGAATAGCATCGCCATCGCGTGCGGGACGTGAATCCAACACTTTTTGCCCTTCCCAGCCACAATACGGACACCTCATCTTCCCTCTAAAAACCCCATATCTTGCGTTGCAAGTAATGATACGACCCAAGGGGTGGTATTGGAGCAAAAATCTTTACTTTTTTTGAATCGCTTATGCACGGGGTTATCAACGGCTTGTCCACCCCCGGGAAAACGACCTGATTTTGCAGATGAATTTTGCATTCAAATTCGTCCCAAAAAACCCAAACCAACCCAAACCAAATTTATGGCCGCAATTTGCCCCAAATCGGCTCTAAGAATTTTCTCAATCGAACCGCCCTGTTGCGAGCAATATCAGGTGAATCATTTGTGAATCGGGGCTCAAATCGAGCCAACATCGCGTCAATTGCGCGCGGCGTAACAGTTTCAAGCAAACTTTCAGATGCAGCCCATCTGGCCCAACCTAGTACGCGCAAGCCATCAGCAAGGCCAATCGTCCTGGCGGCAACCGCAAATTGGAAGGCATCAACAGCCCTATCTCGAAGATTCTCAATCCCCAAGGACTGCCTCTCTAGGCGCTCTTCTTGCATTACTACCTCGCCGGCAGCGCGTATCGCTCCAATATCGTCTCTTGCTATACTCAATTGGACAAAAGCACCAATCGCCTTGCTTGATTCGCCGTACAGCCCTCTGCCCACGACTTTCATCGTATCGAGGGCTCTAAGGACCCTTGGAAGTCTTTTTGTGGTTGCTAGGGCGACTAAATGGAACATTGCAGACAGTCGAATTCCTTCACCGCAGTTAAAAGGACTTGCGGACAAAAAGCCAAATTTCGGCGACCATGCGAATTCTAGATCTTTCAGCAATTCAAGTTCTTTCTTTGCCTGTGATGAGGCTGCTTCGATGCTCCAGCCTGGCAAAATGGATTGAATTCGCAAATGATCCTCTTCATTGATCATGATGCTGGTAGAAAGATCGCTATCCAAACACAATGCCCGGCCAAGAGATTCCGTTTGGAAGTCGTGAGAAATTAGGCGACTAGCAATGAATCCATCTCGTTCAGACTCTCCAAGGCCGCGCAAAATCCTTAGGCCAAGGTTCTTTGAAATCGAGTTCGAGCACAAATCACAAACTGTCTTTAGTTCTGATTCGGAAGCTTGATGGGGAAATTTGAACCCCGCAACATTGCGCATGATCCGAGAACGTGAACTTAAGCAAACATCGCTATGGGGACCGTTTGAGTCGAGCCAGGCAGGCAAATCCCGTGCAAGTCTGTCTCCTTGGCTGATTCTGCTCACAACCTACTTTACTCGGCGATGGCCCTGAATAGGTGGTCACTCGGTACAATCACCTCGTGCCAATTCGGGTTGGAGTATGTGCCATTCAAGGCGATTTTGAACGCCATATTTCGATGCTAAATCAACTGCAAGGGATCGAACCAGTCGAAGTAAGAACTCCTGAAGAGCTAGAAACTGTAGAGCGGTTGATAATTCCTGGGGGCGAAAGTACAACCGTTGGCCTCCTTATGCAGAGGTATGGGTTAGCTGAAGCCATAAAGAAGAGAGCCTTAAATGACATGCCCCTTTGGGGAACTTGCATGGGCATGATCCTGCTCGCAAAAACGATTGAAGATCGTCCGGATCAATTTACACTAAAGCTGCTAGATGTTTGTGTCAAAAGAAATGCCTTTGGTGCGCAAATTAACAGCTTTACATCCAGTATACATTTTGAACCACTTTGTCGCAATGTAGAAGTTGTTTTTATCAGAGCGCCAATCGTATCCTCTTATGGAACTGGAGTTGAGATTCTTGCTACTCTAGAAGATAAGATTATCGCTGTTCGGCAAAATAGCATTTTGGGTACAAGCTTCCACCCTGAATTGAGCGATGACACCGAAATTCACGAGTATTTTTTGAGCTTATAATTGGTGTGTTGTTGTTAGTTGTTGGTTGTTAGTTGTTAGTTTATGGAGTCACAGATAGTTCCGAAAATTGAATGTTTCAAATATGAACTTGACGAATGCGATGCAACCGACAATCAACAACCAAGAACCAATAACTGACAATCAATAACGAATAACCAACATCCACCAACCAACTAACAACCCAAAAAAGAGCCCCGCTCTGAGGGCGAGAGACGGGGCTTGGGGGAGGGAGGATATAAGTCGTTAAACATCAGTATTATTCATGTTACTGCTTGTTTAATTTTCGCACTTCTATTTCATTTTTTCGCATATCTTCGAACAATTGTATTGGTACATATACGACTTCATTTCTTGTTTCAATGTTCCCATTTAATTGTTTCTTTCGACCGTTAAGGCGATACTGCTTTGAGGACATTTCCAATATCGCAGAGTTCTCTTCATCTTCAACGAAAATGCGGCGATTTTGTTCCCGAACATCCACCGAAAGTCCCAAATGATCGGCCATTTGGCTTAACGGAACCATCAAGACTGAGCCGGAATAGAAAGGCAACTCTTCTCGGCCGAATGCTATTGATCGGCCCCGATATCGAATCTCACATTCATTCCTTTGCGACTCAAACGGATCCCGGTCCATATCGCGATTTCGATCATCATCACGATCCCGATTTCTGTCGTCCCGGCGATCGTAGCCATCGTCGCGGCGATTGTCACGATCATCATTCCAGGGATCGTTTCGACCATATCGGTCATCCCAGTCCATTCGAACGTTCGCATTGAAGTCCCTTTCAAACATGGCCCCCATTCGATCGCCCCTTCGAAAATATAAGCCGCCTTCGCCTTGTTCAAGGCCGGCAACAAGTATTCCGGCTACGGTTCCCCAAAATGCGCCTTCAGCGGGCTTGCCGATGATCTTGCCGAGAATATATCCTCCGAGAATTCCGCCTGCCACTGTACTATCCGAGTTCTTTGGCCTTCGTGCCTCAAGTCGCCCGTTACGATTTCGTTCGTACCTGCCCCTTGAAAGTGAAACAGGAACTGCATCAATTGACTTTCGAGTACCATCAGGGAACCTAATGGTCTGAAATTCAAGCTCGATTGCAGCCTGATCACGACGCCGATCCACCCGATTTACTCTGCCATAAAGCTGAGAACCCCGCGGAAAGCCAGGTTCGTCAATCCATGCTATGAAGTTATCGCCGGTTCGTGTGTGGGTTACGCTTAATGAATCGCCCATTACGATGTTGAGCACTTCGTTTCGGCGAACGCGAATCGTGTCCGCCGCCGAAAACGCGGTTGCAGTCAGCATCATTGCAGTGGCAAAAGTCAATTTAGATATATGTTTCATCTTGTGCAGCTCCGTAAGTTGAATATGCACAAATCTAAACGTGCGATCAATGATGAAGTTACAATCGAAGAGTTCAAATATTACGGCAAAACCGAGTAAACCAGGTTGACGTCGCTACCTAGCTTTCGAACCTGTTTCAGTTCAAGCTTGCAAGCCGAAGCCAATTCGTACGCTTCCAGAAGTTCGATCCAAGTTCTTCCCGAACCTAGAATTTTAGCACCCACAAAAACTGAAAGTTCATCTACTAAACCTATCTCAAAGAACTTAGAAATAGTTATTGACCCACCTTCGACGAGGACTCCAGTAATTCCTCGCTCAAAGAGTGCCGCCATCAATTGTTTTAGATTAATTTCGTCATTTACAATCTTTGCTTGAATTGCGTTTGACGACGAAGCATCTATTCGAAGCAATTCTCCAGGCTCATGAAAAATCTGTTCTTTACCATTAAGTTTTTGCGATGGGTCAAGCACGATGCGAACTGGCTGGTTGCGAACACCACGAATTCGCGCAGTCAATTTTGGATTGTCTGAAAGCACCGTTCCTGCCCCAACCAGAACTGAACCAAGCTGGGCTCTCAATTTTTGGCCCTCTCTACGGGACTTCTCATTCGTTATCCATTTGCTCTCGCCGGATTGCATTGCAATCCGGCCATCTACGCCCATCGCAACTTTCACGACAACAAACGGACGTTTGCGGCGGATTGCGGAAAGCCAGCGATAATTCGCCGCTTCTGCAATCTCTGATAGTAATCCCGATTCAACGCTAATGCCAGCTTCAACCAGAGCGGACTGTCCGCCCTGCGCCCTCAAATCTGGATCAGCCACAGAATAAACAACTCGCTTAACTCCAGCTCGAATGAGTGAAGCAGTGCAAGGGGGCGTTCGGCCTTGGTGATTGCAAGGTTCCAAAGTCACATAAACGGTTGAACCCTTTGCCTTGTTCCCCGCCATTTCAAGCGCAACAAGTTCTGCATGTGGCCCACCAGCGTAGCCATGAAAGCCTTCCCCAACAATTCGTCCATTATTGACGATTACGCACCCAACATGAGGATTCGGCGCGGGGTATCCTCGGCGCGAAAGAGCTATCGCCCTTGCCATATACGATTCAGGATCGCTCTTTGGCATGGTCTTCCAATGTCGCCTCTATCAGATTTTCAAGATTTTCGCTTGTCTTCAGCACAAATTCTCGCCGCGTTTGGCGCAAAACGAACCAAGCCAAGACTATAGTAACAAAAAAAACGATCAGGAGCACTCCAAAACATGCCATTGCCCGTGCAGCATATTCTTGAATGGCACGCTTGGGGGCATCCGATGACGGCCTTGCTCCCATAATGAACGGCCACATCGCCAAAAGCACAAGTCCCGTTATCATTGAAGCTGATGTTGCAATCTTTAGCCGCATGGCCTTCGCAACTCCTGCACAGCTTTCGAAATCGAACCCTGCGAGACCAAGTAGCTTCCGGCAACAAAGACATTTGCACCAGCTTCTTTGGCTTTCGGCAGTGTTATAGGATCAATTCCCCCATCCACTTCGATATCAATTGTCGGATGCGCCATTCGTATGTCGCTAACCTTAGCCAAACACGATTCAATAAATTTCTGCCCGCCCCATCCTGGATTCACGGTCATAACCAGCACAAGATCAGCAATTGGAAGTAATGGCAAAACGGATTCCACTGATGTGCCAGGATTAATCGCAATTCCGGCTTGCATCTCCATGGATCTCAGTTGCTGAAGAAGGCGATGCGGATGGTCCGTCGCTTCGACATGAAACATGATTCCCTTGCATCCTGCGTTTGCAAACGCTTCGAAGTGCTTTTCGGGAGTCATCGTCATTAGGTGGGCTTCAAAAAAACCACGCTCATCAAAAATGGATTGAGCAAACTGAGCACCAAAAGTGATCGGAGGCACAAACTGCCCATCCATTACATCCAGATGAATTCTCTCGCAACCCGCGACAAGAAACTCGCTCACAATTGAGCGCATATTCCCCATATCAGCCGACAAAATGGAAGGTGCTAGTTCATATTTCATGGCTGTTCTTCTTCAGGTTCCTTTGCAGACTTTACAATTTGGGTTATTGGCTCGCCGTCGTAGTAGATTTTGAAAATCGCCTGATCGCCATATCCTTCTGCGGTCAATTCGACAATATCTCCGGGCTGACGAAGCTCCTCTGAGATAGACTTTGTTCCCCGGCTGTCGGTCATGTCAACCCTCATCAAGACTTCCTCAGTTATGTCGCTTAGTTCGATTCGTATTGTATAAAGGTATTTTTGCGAAGAATCACCAACAGGTTTGTCTGGCCCACGTCGTCCAGAGCTTGTCGTTGCTCGAATCGAAGTTCGACGTTCAACTCGGGTTCGGGGTTCAGGAACCTGCTTCATTATCATTCCTTCTTCAACATCTCTCGAAGGCTGCTGCGCAATTCTATCGTCTAATTTGAGCCCTAAACTTTCTAGCAAAATCTTCGCTTCGTCGCCGTTCATACCCCGCAAATCTGGAACCTCTACAAATTTGCTTCCGGCACTAACTGTCACGTAGATCGTCCCTCCTTCTCGAAGTTTTTCGCCAGGCGTTGGATCCATATCCAATATTACATCCGCAGGAACTGTTTCGTTTAGCTCTTGTGCTTTGACTTTTAGCTTTAATTTCAATGCTTTTATTGCCTGTTCAGCATTTGAAATCGTCAGGCGATTTAAGTCGGGCACCAAAACGTCTTTGGGTTTGCCTAGATTTTGAACGATCCAAGTACCAACCATCATCACCACGATAGCCAGCAGGAAGACAAACACGCCTTTAACCCACCCCGGAACCTCGCCTTCCAGGTAATCGTCCCGTTTGTCGCGCTTTGCAGCTTTCTTTTCAGTAGCCATAACGGACTCTTGCTCAAACATTGATTCATCTATTGAACTTGGTTCGGTGTTTAATGGTGCCGAAAGCGGCCATGCCAAGCTTCGGCCAAACCGAATCGCATCCTGAATCATTCGAAGGTCGCTCAATAATTCCACAGCAGATTCATACCGGTCTTCCCTTGACTTTGCCATAGCTTTTCGAATCACTTCATCTAGGGCGACTGGAATGGCCTGATTGGCTGCTCTCACAGACGGAACCCGATCATTTACGTGCTTTAGAGCCATTGCAACTGGCTGTTCTGCAAAGAACGGGTATTGCCCGGTTAGTAACTGAAATAGAATTACGCCAACCGCATAAACATCCGAAGAAGCCGACGGAAGTTGTCCAGTACTGATTTCAGGAGCCAAGTACGGTGCCATGAATGGCAAAACTGCAGGTCCAGCGGATTTGCTTGAGGAATAAGCAGTCCATACCGAAGATTGTTGCAAAATTGCCGTTCCTTCTGGCAACACCGTGACGTTATGTGTACCCACATCTCCATGAACTACCCCAGCTCGATGCAGAGAAGCTAATGCTTCACAAAGGGTAATTGCCGTTCCGACTGCTACAGGAACTGAAAAGGGCGCCAACTTGCGAATCCGTTCTGTCAACGACATTCCGCGAACGGCTTCTCCTACCAAAAACGCCTTGCCATCATCGGTTTCGAACGAGGTGATACGTTCAATGGCTGGATGCTTGATTGTCTGAACATCACCAATGGCAGCCTGCAAAGCGTTATGAAATGGCACTTCCAGGTTGTAGGGCGGGTTCAAAATTCGAAGCGAAACGTCCTTGACCGTAATACGATCCCTAGCACTCCAAATCGTGAAGATAGGTCCTTCGATGAGTTTTTGCAGGACCTCGTACCGGTCCGCAAGTAATGGACCGCTCAATTTTCGCTCCGATCCTTGTCATTTTGAAAAAGTACAGATGCCAGACACAAGACAATCGCTAACAAAGCTATCCACCGAACCACGGGCTGGTCAATTTGAGATGAATATTCCGATGGAGTTCCAGTAAAAAATGCCCTCTGACTCAGCCCATAGCCTGCCGCCAGAGCGACGATTATTACGGAGGCGATTGCGGTCTTGATATTATTCATTTGAGGCAAGGACTGAACGTATAACTTGTTCTGAAACATCCGGTACAAGTGTACACTTTCCAATTTCGGAAACGAGGCTAAAGGCAAGTCTTCCGGAATTCGACTTTTTGTCCGACTTCATCAGGGTCAATACATCGTCAATAGAGCTGAGGGCAGGATGTTTGATAGGCAAGCCCTCCCTTTGCAAGCAATCTGCGATTTCATCCACCAGATTCATGGTGCACAATCCAACCCGTTCGGCAATTCGAGTTTCCGCAACCATGCCAATCGAAATCGCCTCACCGTGAAGAATGTCGTCATAGCCCAAAAGTGCTTCAAGTGCGTGCCCGACCGTGTGGCCAAAATTTAGAGTGGCTCGCAATCCGGTAGTTTCAAGTTCGTCTTGCTCTACTATGCGCACTTTGTCGAGAATGCATTTCTCGATAACTTCAACCAAATCTTCAGATGCTCTGCCCTGAATAACTTTCAACTGCTCGAATAATTCCCTGTTCCCGATAAAAGCATACTTCCAAACTTCCGCCATCCCAGCCCGAAGTTCGCGTTGCGGCAAAGTCGAAAGGAATTCTGATGCAAGGCGAATCTGAGTCGGGGGCCAAAACGAACCCAGCAGGTTTTTGCCGCATTTAAGGTCAATTCCAACTTTTCCGCCAACGCTAGAATCCACCAGTGCCATCAGGGTAGTCGGGATTTGTACCCATTTTATTCCGCGCATATAGGTTGCAGCCACAAATCCAGCCAGGTCGCCGACAACTCCTCCGCCAATTGCAAAGATCGTTCCATTACGGCTCAACGGAATCGAGACAAGAAACTCTGCGATTTGACCATAAACCGATAGGGATTTCGACTTTTCTCCTGGAGCAACAACATATTTCGGCATTCCTTGAGGTAGGAAATGACCCCACAAATCGAACACGTTCTTGTCAATAATCGCTACCGAATTCTCCAACGGCATCTGCAATGCACAGTTTGGAGCCATCGAATCAATCGAATACTCCCCAAATCGGTGTCGAATACGGATTGAATTCACGCCTGCTGCCCCACTTTTTCCAAAATTGCCTGAACAGCTTCGTCAATTCCCAAGTCATCTACATCAACGGTTACTTCCGCTTTCTTATAGATGGGTTCGCGTTCTGCCAGGAGGTTTGCTAATTTCGACTCCCAATCATCAGATTGAAGCAGTGGCCGACGATGCCTTGTTACAACGAGCCGTTTGCAAAGGGTTTCCGCCGAAGCCCTCAGATAAATAATCTTTCCAATTCTAGCGAGCTCGTGCCAGTTGACGTCGCGAAGCACAATCCCACCCCCAGTCGCAAGAACGAACGGTCCAGGTTGCTGCTCCTGCAGGACTCGCGTTTCGAGTTCCCGAAACGCATCCTCGCCATAAATTGCAAAGAACTGTTTGATGGGACGTGCAACCCGATGTTGCAAAAGCTGGTCCGTATCCAAGAATTGTCTTCCAGAATGAGCGGCCAAAGCGCGCCCCACGGAAGATTTCCCTGAACCCATCATGCCAACCAGAATCCAACTCTCCAATTTCATCCCTTAATAATAAAACGGTGGGGGACATACCCCCACCGCCAATGCGTATGCGTTATGACAACAGGCTAAGGGCCAATTCCGAGATTGCCTTCATCTTCAATAACCGTTGGGGTCACGAAGATAATGAGTTCACTTGTCACTTTGTCTCGGTTTGATGACCGGAAAAATTGACCAATGACAGGCAAATCGCCAAGAATTGGGAATCGAGACGCTGATCCGGTATCGGATTTACGAGTCAAGCCGCCCAATGCAATTGTTTCGCCGCTTTTCACACGAGCAACAACGCCAATCTGTTGTGAAAGGATGTCTGGAAATTCAGCACCATCAGCGCTTCGTCGAAGCTGGCCAAAGTCCTGAAGTTGTACGTTGATAAACGTCGTTACCGTTCCATCCTCGTTTATACGTGGTGCAACTCCCAAAGCAGTTGAAGCCGTGATATTTACAAGCTGAGGTGACCGAATAACCGTTCCGTTCCCTGCTGCTACAAGAGTGGTGATAAAAATAGTTGTTGAAATGGAACTATTCACAAACGCAGGCTGATTATTCAAAGTTCGAATAACAGGAGCCTGCACGACCCTTCCCCAACCGTCCTGCAAGAGTGCTCGCATTCGAGTTGTGAAATTGCCTGAAGCAAAGTTCAAGAAGATCGGGTCACCAGCTCGAGCAAACGAACCTGGACGAACGCCAGCAAATAGTGTGCCTCTCTCGTAAAGCCAGTCGAAGCCAAGAGACTTGGCAAGGCTTGATGAGGTTGTAACGAATTCAACTTTGATGATAACTTGCTTAGGAGCCACATCAAAAAGGCTGATCATGCGCTGGAGCTCAGCGATGTCCTCGTCAGTTCCTCTTACGATAATGCTGTTATCGGTTGGGTCATAGGAAATGAAGTCAATGGATGCTGGAACTAAGCCTTGTCCGCCTTGAAGGTTTACCTGACCGCCGCCTTGACCGCCTTGACCGCCGATCCCGCCGCCTTGACCGCCCAATCCGCCGCCGCCGCCTTGACCACCTAAACCGCCACCGCCGCCGCCACGACCACCAAAGTCTTGACCTGCGGATTCGCCTGGCAGAATTATGTCGTTACTTCCTTCAGTAGTAGATTTAACTGTCCGCGTGTCAACTGGTGAAAGCCCCATAACGTTCGTGCCGCCAATGATCCGAGTATTTGGACCTGCGGTTTTACGAGCATATTTGTCGAAATCGGCTTCGAAATTCTTAGGAACGAAGTTGTTGCCGAAACGGACCTGGTTGAGTACATCGCCAGCATCAGCCTTGAGAAGTTTCACCTTTTTCGTAATCAACAATAACACAGGAGTATTTGTCGGTCTCGAAGTCGTTGAAGCCACTGCAGGTGTGCCTTTCGAAATGATGTAAACACCATTTGGGTCGCGTCGGAACGTGCAGCCAGCTGCTTGGCAGATATACCGCAAAGCATCCTCAGCTGACATTTTGTTCAAACTTAAAGTGATCTTCGGCAACAATTCGCTGGTCGGTTCGATCAGGAATTGCAAGCCGGTCTTTTGGGTCAACATACGAGTCGCCACGATCATATCAGCATCTTTAAGATTGATAGAATCAACGACGATTTCCTCTGCTGTCCCTTGTGCGTGCACGGAAGTAGTAGCCACGAAACTCATCGTGGCTACTACACCTGCACAAACCATTGTTGCCAAACGCATTCGCATCATTCTGTTTTACCCTTACCTTCCCTTGATTTGGTTACTTTTCCTGAAATTATCTTCCGCCGAGGCCTCCGCCACCGCCGAAGCCACCGCCGCCGCCGCCAAAGCCGCCGCCACCGCCGCCGAAGCCACCGCCGCTGCCGCCGAAGCCGCCACCGCCTTGACCACCGCCGAAGCCGCCGCCACCTTGACCACCAAAGCCGCCTTGACCGCCGCCGAAGCCGCCGCCGCCTTGACCACCTTGACCGCCACCTTGGCCGCCGCCAGGAGACTTCATAATGGTGCTCATCTCAGGTGATATTTGAGTTGATTGAGTTCCTGAAAGCATCATCATGATAAACATAGGATCAGCGCTTCGAATCTTTAATCTTCGAATCGGAGGCTTAGCTGCAGGTGTGCCCCCTGGCAATTGCTCAGGGCCAGTTGTTACGCCTGGGTCTATTCGAGCAATTATCTGATAAACGCCGCCTTCCACACGGTAAGTTGCGTTAACCTGCTTCAAAATATTTTGCAGAGCCGTTTCAAACGGCACGTTCCTCAAACTTACAGTAACTGTTCCCTGCACTTCAGGTGCAATGCTGTAAGAGACGTTTAGATTTCGAAACAGGATTTTGATCGCTTCACGCACGTCAGCCTGTTCTAATTCTAGTGATGGAATTATCTGGTTTGCTGGGTCTTGTTGTTGAGCGTAAGACTTCACCGGCGCAAGTGTAAACACACTTGCGGCAATGAGCGCACTCAAAAGAAACTTATTTATGGATTTCATTGGATCCTCCGAATTCTATGATGTTTCACTCTGAAATTGGTTTCGCACAAATTCAAATACTTTTGTTACGGCTTCTACAAATCTCCACGGCCGCCGCGGCCGCCCCGTTCTCCGCCGTCACCGCCAACGGGCCCGCCGCCAGTTCCGCCGCCCGGATTAGCTCCGCCACGAGGGGCAGCACCACCAGCTCCGCGTAAATCTCCTTCCAACGGAATTGTAATTGTACGCGGTCTTCTGTTGCCTGCGCGTCTCAAGACTGCCTTTTCTTCGTCAATCGAGATGACTCGCCATTCCGTATTCGGAATCATCATGCCAGGACGAATAATCTCTGCGTGGCCATCTTCCATTATCAAGATTGCCATAACCGTATCGCCAACGATGATGCCTGCCAACCTTCGGTAAGGTTGCGGCTCTTCTTGATCATCTAGTGACGGGTCACGCTCAACTGGTGGTTCGAATTGTACCGACCAATTGTTCTGTTGTACGAACCGTTCTGACGCTTGCGATCGTTCAAAGCTTGCCTCGACAGGCAGAAGCGCAAATGGTTCGCTGCGATAGGAGAATCCTTTTATCGCAACCAGACTCTTGATCAAATTTGGGTCTTGGGTAATAGTGACAGGCACGCCAGCATCAACGTTGGGCTTGAAGTCAGTTTTCGGAGCCGCGCCCGCTGAAGCCGTGCTTGCTGGAGTGTCAATATTATTGCAACCCGTCATGGCCGCAGCTACTGCGACTGTTCCGAACGCTAACATTAAAATTCTTGATTTCATGGTTATCCTCTTAGTATCGGTTTACAAGCCACCTCGGCGACCCGTGGGTGCTGGCGCCGCTGCTGCTGCCGACGCTCCGGGAGCCTGTCCGCCTCCAGCACCTTCTGGCACTGCAGGATATATCTTCGTTCCCCGGATGTACCCAACAATTGACAGATTGTAAGTTCCTACTAAATTCGGAGAGGTACCGTTGATGACGAGGCCATCAGCTACCGCGAGATAGTTGGGCATGGTAGACCAAGAACGAATGTTTTGCGTTATTTGGGCATAATTTCCTCGAACAACGATTTGCCCCAAATCAAAGATGAGAATTGGATACGGCAACGCAGGATAATTGTAGTAATTAGCCAAAATCCCGGGAGCGTTCAAGTCTGCAGAAGGAATATCGGGACCCTGCTCAACAATCACTCCGCCCTTTCGAACTTGGCGATTGACTGCGCGCTGAATGTTGTTTCGAAATCTCTGCGAATCAACAGTCAACTGCCAGCTATTTACATCTAAATTGATACCGCCATCGTTGACATTTGTAGGCGGCGTTCGCCATGAAACTGTTTCTCGCCACTTTTTGGCGCGTTCATCAACCATTTCCTTTGACAATTTGAGCCTCTTTTCGGCTTGGGGCCTCTTGGCAATTTCCATATCGAGCTTTTCAGAAGTGCTCTTGTAGAATCCCGTCAGCGTGTCGTTTGGCTGTTTGTGTTGAAAGAACGCAAATCCAAATGCGACGAGTCCAACTGAAAGACCGACGATAAACCAAGTTAATCCGCTAAGTTTCATAACTACTCCCCTTCCTCGCGACCGCCGCGGGTGTTTGCCGCCGCTGGAGGTGCACCAGCTGCCGCTGGACCTGGTGCCGCGGTACCAGAGGCCAATGTTGCCCTCGGATTCGGTGTCATAAGCCTTGCGGGAAGAACTACTGTTATGTTCACGACTGACCAGTCTGGCATTGGGCCTCTTTGTCCTGGCTCACCGCCAAAACCGCTAACATCCAAGAATCCTGTCAATTGGCCTTGGGCAATATAGTAGTTCAGCCTTTGTTCAGGATCGTCCGGAATTTGCCCTTCGCCTGGCTTCAGAGGCCTCCCAGATTGATCTTCGGCTGTCAAGGCAGGAACTTGAGCACTTACGATTTGATAGCCGTCTCGCGAAACATTAACGACTCCCGGAATCCTCAATAGCGCCAACATCAAATCTGCATACTGCTGCTGAGTTTGGATAACGCCAGTTAAGTTGACGCTTGCGCCTTCTGCAGAAACTGGAGTGGCTGAAATTGAAGTTAAGCGATAAAAACTCGGAATATACTGCCGAATCTGATCAAAAAGATCGGCATAAACAGTATTGTGAGCTGTCATCGCCTCTGCCAAATTGATGTTGGTAATGATCGGCTTCGCTTGAGTGATTACGGTGTCTGCCGCTTTGGAAATGGCTACCACTTGCAAATGCGCTGGTTTTTTGGATTCCATTTCCTCGAACGCGCGATCTCGCTCGCCTTTTGAAATAACAATCATGCCAACTGCGGCTGCAATACCTACAACGGCAAACAAAACGCCCAAAACAATACCGGTCTGGGCCTGCTTTTCTTTTGAAACGTATGTCGGAAGAAGATTAAGCTTCATACATGTCCTTAGAATACTACGTGCAAGCCGTTGCCGATAGCAACAGCAAATTCACCCTTGTGCTCTTCAATGAAGTCCGGAGCAACCTTGCGGACGTTTACATTCAGACGCCGCATTGGGTCCAGTTCGTCACACTTCAAACCAAGCGAACTTTCAATAAATCCTGCCATACCCTTGAGCTTTGAACCGCCACCGCAAATTGTGATCGAATCAATTTCCCCGCCACGACTTCTAAAATAGTCTAGCGAGCGCCTTAACTCTGCTACAAACTCATCTAGCACGCCAGCAAGT
>JANNJE010000054.1:0-4228 GCA_031405735.1 Armatimonadota bacterium
GTCGGCAATGCCGGCTCCTTGCGATGCGTAAAGCTTTTGGTAGTCAGGGTTTGCACAAAGCGCTCCCGTGCAACCATTGCCGACCGAACCGTTTATGCGGTAAGGGAACCAAACATCATCATAGTCACCGAGATAAATCTGCGATGCTGTACCGATTTGTTTGGCCTGGGTCATGCCAGCCGTTTTCTTGGCGGCTTCCTTCGCTCTTGCGAAGACAGGGAAGAGAATAGCGGCCAAAATCGCAATGATAGCGATGACCACGAGGAGTTCAATCAAAGTAAAAGCACGTTTCATAGGTTTTCTTTTTCCATGCTCAAGCAAGAGAGCCGAGCCCGGTCCAGTCAAGAGTATACATTCGTCTTAACATATCTAAGACGCTCCTGGAAGAGAAACTAGTATGTTTTCACAAAAAATTCTCGAAAATTGTTAATAAAGGGCCGCACAATTCCAGATCGCAGCTTCGTACATACGCTCAATTCGATTGAAGCTTTCAGGACTTCATCTCGAAAGAAGTTGAGCCCACCAAAACCAAAAACGGCGAACCCAGAAAAACTGGGTTCACCGTTCATTGCAACGGGTCCCGCTATTCTTGCGTTCCCTTTTCTTCCGGCCGCTGAGAGGCTTCTTTCATCTGAGCGGCACGATCATCAGCTTGCCCTTGGCTCACCGAATCCCCGCAACCTGCCAAAAAGGAAGCTGCTATCAACACAAGAAAGCAAATTGCCCACCTGCTCATTAAGGCGTTAGCCCCCAGAACGGATAGTTTATATTCAAGTTCACCGCATTGCCAAGCCGCTGCGTGCTGCTGGCAATGAAGCAGTTGTTCGCAGTTCCTGGCGAATACTCGGCGATCGTCGGAGTATCTGCAATCATCTTGTTGACCTTCACGAATTTCGCATGGCCGTCAGCAAATCCAACCGTCATGCCTTCGTTTACGATGGCAGTTGTATCAATCGTTCCGCCAGCAACGGTGCCGGGGCAGGCAGAAGCTGGGTGAATGTAGAAGTCGTTGATCATTGTTTCTCGAACAACTCCAGGATAAGCGACTACCGACGCATTCGTATAAGAGCCGTTGAGAATCCCCATCGGAATGATGGAAGTGAACGGACTGCCAGTTTCCATAAGAAGCATGGTCTCACCAGGAGAATTCAACGCTGTCTGCGTACCACTTGTCCAAGAGTCTCGGAAGACCCTCTGCGTAGCCATTGGAATGTCACCTGTGTTGAGTGCTCCGGTAACAGAAACGTTTAGCGCAAAGGAGCCGTTTATCTGGCCAAAAGTGCTCCAGTATTTTGTCCCAGCAATAAAAGTAGCTGAATCAAATCTGGACTTCGCTGGATGCCAGAACATTTCTACGTTCTTAACATACGGCTGAATCCATTTTTGCCAAGAAAAGTGATTCATTCTCCACTTGAATGTTCCTGCAGAAGTTTGGCAACCTGTCTGCGGATCGGTCCCATTTGGGGCTCCGTTAAGTGCTGCATTCAATGAAGAATTCAGGATGCAGTCGTCGTTTCGGGGATAGTAGTCGTCGTAATCTCCCGTGTAAAGAAAGATTCCCATTGTGATCTGCTTCTGATTGCTGAGTGCTGCAGTTTTTTTCGCGGCAACTTTCGCTTGAGCGAAAACCGGGAAGAGAATGGCAGCTAGAATCGCAATAATTGCAATGACAACAAGAAGCTCAATAAGTGTAAATGCTCGCTTCAAAATATTCCTCCGTAGTGTTTGGCACCGCATTGTCCTGAGCGGCAACTAAAAATACTATACAGAAATATTGTTAAAAATGCAACAAGATTTTTTGATAAAAATTTTGATCGGCACAAAGGCTTCGAACAGTGGCTAGTATAAAAGCGAGGAGGATCGCCTGAGGGCAAACGATTCAAGTTCAGAACTAATCCTTTCTCGAACTTCTGAAATTGCCATTCCCAACTCGATAGCTGGCCGAAGCCAATCGTTCCCCGCCAATATGTCAATAGGAAGCAAGATTTCTTCGTACTCGTAAGGCGGTTCGTTCCATTTCATTTTTCCTTCGCTTTGCTTCCAAGCCATTTGAAGCAAGGCAATATAAGTGATCACAGGCTCAATCAATTCCTTTTCAAAAACATGCACGAAGACGCCGCCACATACTTCGCCGGAATGTTTTTGAAAAGTTGGCTGGAATGTGATCGGCCGAAAGACGACGCCTTCCAATTTTAATGCGGAAAGCGCATCGGCAAATTTCCAAGAATTGAGAAACGGGGCACCGACAATTTCAAACGGCCTCGTAGTTCCCCGACCTTCACTTATGTTGGTCCCTTCTAGTAAGCAGGCACCCGGATAGACTCGTGCGGTATCAACTGTAGGCATGTTTGGAGACGGCATAGCCCACATGAGTCCCGTAGATTCAGACTCCTCGTTTCGAGACCAGTTTCGTATATGCTCAATCTCCAGTTGGACTCCTGGAAAGTAACACTGTTTCAAGTAAGTAGCAACTTCACCCAAAGTCATTCCGTGGCGCATGGGCAATGGATAGAGTCCAACAAAGCTCTTGAATTCGGCTCTATTCACGGTTCCTTCAACTTTCTTACCGCCAATTGGATTCGGGCGATCGAGGACAAGAATTGGCAGACCGACCGCTTCACAGGCTTTGAGGCAGAGTGCCATCGTCCAAAGAAACGTGTAATACCTGCTGCCAATATCGGCCAAATCAATGACCAGGACATCCAGCCCGTGAAGCCATTCCGGCTTTGGCTCTCTGTGCTCGCCATAAAGTGAAAAAAATGGGATTCCCGTTCGTGGGTCAAGGTAGCCCTCCCATTCGATCATGTTGTCTTGGGTATGCCCCCAAATTCCGTGCTGCGGGCCGAAAACGGCTTGCACCGTCAGTTTTTTTGATTGGTGCAAGACCAACAAGCGGTCAAGAGCGTGAACACCATGACTGTCCATCGTAGCCTGATTGCAAACTAAGCCAATTCGCTTTCCCAGAAGAGAGCGAAATCCGCTTTGCGCAAGAACTTCTAACCCAGTGACAACTGCCATCTTGCCGATTCTAGCCTATCGGCATATCAGAATGGTGCGTTCGGCGATGCTCAGTTTCGGCCTCATAAGGCTCGTAGTGGATGTTCACAATTGCACCGCCTAACGCCAATCGCAATTCGTCCTCGATTCGTTCGGCCGTATCGTGAGCCGTTATGAAAGTCAGCGTATCATCGAGCATTACGTGAAGGTCAATAAAACGATTTGCACCCACGGCTCTCGTTCGCAAGTTGTGATACCCGCGCACTTCGGGATGATGGGTGAGCACCTCTTCGAGCTTTGTCAGTTCTACTTCTGGAAGGGAGCCATCCATCAAGGGATGAATGAGCCTGCCAAGCTGCCTCACCGCCGTAAATATGCCGACCAAGGCAGAAAGTGCCGCGGCTATCGGGTCAAGCATCAACAATCCCGTTGTTCCAACAAGGAGCATCCCTATCAAAACCCCGCCAGACATTATGGTGTCGCCCCGAAGGTGCAATGCCTCTGAATTAAGACTTGTTGAACCTGTTTGCTTGGCAACTCTCCCTAAATGCGACGCTACAGCAACATTAATGGCCATGGAAGCTCCCATTGCGATGGCACCGACATCCCACGAAATTTGCTCAGGTGCTACAAATCTCTCCCAAGCCCGGAAGGCAATATAGCCGCTTGTGAGAACGATCACTACCATTTGAATTGCTGCTGAAAGCAATTCGGCTTTGCCGTGCCCGTAAGGATGATCTCGATCTGGGGGGCGGGCGGCGTATCGAACCGAAAACACAGCTAAACCAGACATGGCAATGTCCATGATGGATTGCAAAGCTTCGCTCAGAACACTGACAGAGCCAGATTTCAGGGCGGCAACGAGCTTGATGGCCACAACGACTGTCGTTGCAGCAAGAGATAGAATCGCCGCTTTTTGAGCTAGGTTCGGAAGCTTTGACACGCTCATTTGTTGAATCGAAGCCTACCCTGGCACAACTCGACAAAAACTGCGACAATTTCGCGTCATCATAGTGAAGTGATCGTCGAGCTAACTGTTGAAAATATCGCATTGATAGAGCGGGCGCAACTGAATTTGGGCCCTGGCTTCACGGCTCTGACAGGCGAAACGGGAGCAGGGAAGTCGCTGTTTGTTGATGCCGTGGAACTTGCATTAGGCGCTCGAGCAGATAGTGATTTGGTGCGTTCAGGTGCAAATCGCGCCCAGGTATCGCTGACATTTGACCTATCT
>JANNJE010000055.1:0-8093 GCA_031405735.1 Armatimonadota bacterium
CGCTGCGCGCGCTGGGCATCGATCCCAGGGCGCACGACATCCGCTTTGTCGAGGATGACTGGGAATCACCCACGCTGGGCGCCTGGGGGCTGGGCTGGCTCGCCCCCCAGGCTCCACCGAAAACACGATGGGTTCCTTGTCAATTTTGCTGATACCTGAGAACATGAACAGCGGCACCAAAACCATGATTCCCGCCACAACGCTAAACACAGGACCAGCAAAAAGCACAACCCATCGTGCAAATGGCGTCTTGCTATAAAATCCATTGCGAATCTGCGTTTCGCTTCCATCTTCCTGCGGCTGCATTCCCGCAATTCGGACAAATCCGCCTAGCGGCCAAGGCCGAACCGTAAATTCAGTTTCATGCTCAGATATTTCGCCATCAGACTCAACCTTATATGTGGCTCGTCGAAAAACCCACCTTGGCTTACCAAATCCAAGAGCAAACTCTTCAATCTCCATCTTGAAGATTCTTGCAAACAGGTAGTGCCCATATTCGTGCGCAGCGACCAAAACGGTCACCATCGTTAAAAACACGATGATATTGAGGGGATTGGTGAGAACTTGGAGAAACTGCATATGACCCTATCTTATACGGACGTTTTGCGCTTAGCGGTTCGTTGGAATTCCTCTCGCGCCCAATTATCTGTTTCTAACAGAGATTCTAGGCTAACGGTTTCCGGAACATGGGACTGCATCACTCTTTCTACCGAATCCTGAATTTCCAAGAACTCTATCTCTCCCCGGAGAAAGGAATTCGCCGCCGCTTCATTTGCTGCATTGAAGACGCAAGGCATGGTTTTTCCGTTCGTTACCGCTTCCCTTGCCAGGTCCGGTCCTCGGAAGACGGAATGATCGTAATCCTCGAAAGTAAGCGAACCCGACGCTACAGGGTCCCACGTTTTCAATCCGCTATCAGGCCGCTCAGGAAACAGTAGAGCATATTGAATTGGCAACCTCATGTTCGGCCAGCCCATTTGTCCCAAAACAGAACCGTCCGTAAATCTAACCATCGAATGAATGATGCTTTGCGGATGAACGACCAGCGAGACCTGCTCCATTTCTAGCCCAAAAAGCCATTTTGCCTCGATCATTTCGAGGGCTTTGTTTATCAGCGTTGCCGAATCAATTGTGATTTTTCCTCCCATGTTCCAGGTCGGATGATTCAGAGCGTCGGCTATGGTAACAGTGGAAAGGCGCCCAATTTCCCAACCTCGAAATGGGCCACCGCTGGCTGTCAGAATAACTTCTTCAATTTGATCCTGTCGGTAGCCCTGCAAACATTGGAAAACTGCACTGTGCTCGCTGTCAATCGGAGTAAGTGTCACGCCCGTTTGTCGAACCAATGGCATCACAATCTCGCCTGCCGCAACTAAAACCTCTTTGCTAGCAAGAGCGATGTTCTTCTTAGCCTCAATGGCTCGAAGAGTCGGAATCAGCCCTACAACGCCTGCGACTGAAACGACGACCATATCCACGTTCTCTTGCGATACTAAATCGCAAACTGCCTCGATTCCAGAAGGAATTGCGGATATGCTGGAATCGCTGAACAATGCGAGACCTGCTTTTGGGAACTCGCTGCTTTGAGCGTGCAATGCTTCGGCATTTGAACCTGCCGCTAGCCCGACAACCTCGATTCGATCGGAATGCTGCCTGGCAACATCCAAAGTTTGGGTTCCAATGCTTCCCGTTGAACCAAGAATCGCAATTCGAATCACGGTGAAAAGGTACCTCTAATGAGTATGCGGGGATATGAGATGCGAGATTGTGCAATGGAGCACGGACACTGTGTCCGCTCAAGTCCCGCCGACACTCAGCCGTCAATAGCGTTCAGATTGATCCAAAATCAAGACTACTTCAAAGGCGGTGCTGCGCTAGAAGGCGGCTTCAAACTGATATTCGTAAACGGAATCGTTCCATCACCAATCTGACTCGGATTTCCGTCCCATGCCTCAATCGCCTTTCGGCGGTTTTCTTGCTTTCGAAGCGCGATAGCCTTTTCGCCTTGCGCTGCAAGCTGCTTGTTCAATTCAGCCTGCTTTTTAGCGTTGGTCAAAGTGGTTTGTGCGTCAATTCGAGCTTGCTGCAGAGAGATCCCGGCTTTCTCGAGTTCATTTCGCTTTGCAACTCGTTCATTGACTTTGGCAGTGATTTCTTGATTTGGAAAGACTTCGCCTACGTATACGTCGTCCACTGAAATTCCAAATTCCAATAGAATTGGTCCTAGGACGGCCTTGACGTCCGGCCCAAATTTGGCTCTTTCCTTTGCCGTAAGGTCAAAAATTGAACGACCTCCGGAAACCACGTTTACCGCGTAATTCGTTGTCGTGCGAATGAAAGTCCTTTGAATTTCGCCTAAATCGGCCGTGCCGAAATTTTCAAAAGTGCTGACGACATTTTCAGGATCAACGTGCCACGCAACGGTTATGTCAACCGGAAGCGTAGCGCCTTCGATGGTGCTGGCCATGATGCTGTCGTCGCCTTGCCGTTCGCCTTCGCTCGAATTCTTAACGTAGGATGCATTCTTGATGCTAGTTGGGTAGATAACAAGCTGCTGCAGTGGGCCTACAAAAGTGACATGAGGTTTGACGAGCTTCTCTGAAATTCCGCTGTTAGCCGAAAACTTGATACCAACGGAAGACGGTGGAATCTGCTTGTAACAACCGGTTGCAACCAGAAGAACAGGGACTAGACAAAGTATTTTGAAATTTTTCATCGTACGTTCACCGGTTGTCCTGAACCATTCACGATCACCGTTTGCCCCGGTTTGGTGATGATCGCTGGTAACTTTCCACCCGCCGCCGCCCATTTGGCGATTGCATCTGCTTCCAATTCAAGTTCAAGCATTTCGACAGACTTTGCCATAGTTTCGCTCGCCGTTAAGGTTCGAGCTTGCGTTTCGGCAGCACCTCGAACAACCGCTGCTTGCCGACTGATCTCCGCAATTTGGGATTCAAGCTTTGAAATTTCTAACTGCGTGTAGGCGTTCACTCGTTGGGTAATTTTGTCGGCGATGTTGGCGGATGGGTGCGCCGTTCCCAACATGCAATGGATGATCGTGATTCCCTTTGATGCCATTCGGAGTTTCAATTCTGAGGTCATCAGTTCCGAAGCTTCGCCTCGTTTCGGACCCAAAAGCTGAAAAACGTCGTACTTGTTTCCGACAGCACTTGCCGCTTCTCGAACCGCTCTTCTGATGTGAAGTGTTTGTATGTCGTCTATCGGAATCGGTCCGAATTTGTCAAAAACTGTGAAAACGTCTTCCTTGCGAACTCGATAGAGTACGGTCAAATCAAAAGTGGTGATCGCCGAATCACTTGTTGTGATCTGAATTCCATCTGCTGACTTTCTCTCGCCAAAAGATGGGTCTTGAGTGTAAATGGCTGCTTGAAGCCGAGTAGGATAGGTATAAAGTTGGCTGAAAAATCCGACGAACATTGCCTGAGGTTTGTAAACTTCGCGCTTCAGTCCCGAATTCGCGTTGTAAATCACCCCGACGTATCCGGCTGGTATCCATTGAATTCGGCTGTACCAAACTATGAAACCTACAAATAGCACGCCAAAGATAACCAAAAACCTCTTGAATTTTCGAGATGGGCGAGGAAACGAAGATTTCATCATTTCATCAATGTTTTTCATGGTTTTTCCTCGATTTTCGGTTCTTCTGGCAAGTCAATCGTTCCAAATTCTTGGTTGATTTCTTGCTCGGCAGCTTTTCGCAGTTCTGCATCGCGCCGTTCTTGCTCTTGGAGCCAAAGTTCGTGTTTTTTAGCTCTGGCTTCGCCGTCTTGATAGCTCTTAATTCCTGGGATGATCCATTTGACCGTGGCATAGCCGATTCCAATAAGAATCGCTATTCCGAAAACAAAATTGAAAAGTCCTGCAATCATTCTTTGTGCAAATGATGTGACGGATTTGGGTTCAAGTACGTTGCACAATTACGATTGCAACTGGGTAATGAAATCGGAAGATCAGGCTCCTTTAGATTAGTAGTTCTCCAATCCGTGCCAATCCGAACCAATCCGTGCATATCCAGACCAAAATGCGTCCATAATCCGATTTGGTTACTTGGTTCAGGAGTTTAGATTCATGTTCAATCGTCATTCGTGGTTACTCATCGTCATAGCATCCTTGACTTGCTCCTCAGCAACAGCTCAGTCAGATAGCAATAAGGCTAACTGGACACTCGCCAATCGTTTTTCCACAGCAAATATGCAGCTTTGGGTCGGTTCGACCACTCTTAATCCCACTTTTGTTGGCAAAACAGACAAATTTTGGTACCGCTGGCGCGACATGAAAGGTGCCAGATTTATGTTTGTTGATCCCGACAAAAAGAAGAAGGAGCTATTGTTCGATCACAACAAAGTGGCAGAATTGCTTTCGATTCTGACGAAAAAGCCCTATGACTCCTTGAACTTGCCATTTACAACTATCACTTACCAAGAAAAGACCGATGCGATCCGCTTTACGGTTGAAAACAAACAATACGAATACGATCGCCTAAAGGAGACACTGAAGGAGCTCCCGCCAGCAGTTCCGGCTGCTCCTCCAACTGCAATTCCAACTGGGGGCCAAGGCGGACAACGTGGGCCAGCAACTGCAGAGACAGAATATCGGAATTGGGCACCAGACAAAAAGTGTTTCGTCTACGCTCAAAACCACAATTTGTATTTTGTCGAGATAAGCGCCGACAAAGAAAAGAAAGAAGGCGAGCCTGTTCAGCTTTCCACAGACGGCATTGATTACTATAGTTTCGGAAGCACAAGATCATTTCTCGGAGGTGATTCGGGTACTGCGCCTGATGCAACTCGAAAAGTTCGTCCAAATGTTACTTGGAGCACGGATTCGCTTCGCTTTTTCACGATGAGGACTGATTCCCGAAAGGTCAAAGACTTCTGGTTAGTGAATGTGCTTTCACAGCCTCGCCCAACCCTTCAGACGTACAAGTATGCTCTTCCGGGCGAAGTGGACGTTTCCACAATGGAGCTGTACGGTTTTGCTCGTGCAGACAAGAAATTGACGAAACTAAAGGTAGGAAAATACAAAGACCAGAGACTTCAAAACGTTCATTGGCCCAATACTTCTGAAAAACTCCGATTGATTCGTCGAGACCGATTACAGCGAAATTTAGAGCTGATCGAATACGATTTCAAGCTTGGTTTCGATAGAGTTGTATTCTCTGAATCAGTTGAGAATGCGTTTCTTGAAACGAGGCCGATAACCTACATAAAGGACGGCGAAGGATTCCTTTGGTGGAGCGAGCGAAGCGGATGGGGACACATATATCAATACAACGCAGACGGAACTCTCAAGAATTCTGTTACTTCAGGAGCCTGGCGAGCAGAAAGCATCCTTCAAGTAGATGCTGAAAAGGGGCTTGTTTACTTTACAGGAGTTGGTAAGTCGGATGGTGAGAACCCATACTACGAGCACTTGTATCGTTGCAAATTGGATGGTTCCGAGCTACTAGATTTGACTCCTGGCAACATCAATCACAGTCCTGAGCTTTCTCCAACCAAGAAGTTTGTGGTGGACAGCATGTCTAGAGTGGATATGCCTTCAAAGGTCGTGCTTCGAAACTGGACAGGCGACACAGTTTTGTCGTTAGAGGAAACTGACGTGTCGCGACTTCAGGAAATTGGATGGCGAACTCCAGAAACGTTCAGTGTCAAATCAGCCGATGGAATTTACGACGTATTTGGCAACATGTGGAAGCCTTTCGACTTCGACCCAAATAAAAAGTACCCGATCATATTGAACATTTATCCTGGGCCGCAAACAGAAGGGGTTACGGACACTTTTGCAGCAAGCGGCAGCACTTTGCAACTGGCTCAGCTTGGGTTTATCGTGATTCAAATTGGTAATCGAGGAGGAAACCCGCAGCGGTCAAACGCCTATCATAGCTATGGATATTTCAACTTGCGGGACTACGGCTTGGCAGACAAACAAGCCGCCGTTGAACAACTTGCAGCGAAGTATCCTTGGATTGACATTGATAAGGTCGGAATTTACGGCCATTCTGGCGGAGGGTTTATGACTGCCGCCGCAATGCTGCTGACACCATACAATTCGTTCTTCAAGGTCGGCGTTTCTAGTGCTGGAAATCACGATAACAATATCTACAATCAGAATTGGTCAGAACAGCACCACGGATTAAGAGAAGTAGCAGCCGGGACGACATCAACAACAGGGACTACCGGAACCGGACGAGGAGGAGGTGGAAGGCGCCCTCCCCCAGACGAAGAGCTTGCCGATGTGATTGATGCCCCTTTTCAATTGACAAAGTTTGAAATCAAGGTTCCGACTACCGTTGAAATCGCCGCAAATTTGAAAGGCAAATTGCTTTTGGTTCATGGAACCATGGACAACAACGTTCATCCTGGAAACACAGAGCGACTGGCCGATGCGCTGATTAAGGCAAATAAACGGTTTGATTTCATGCCAATGCCCGGCCAAGCTCACGGATTTGGTCCAATGCAGGCTTATTTTCAGCAAATGCTCATGGAGTATTTTGCAGAGCATTTGTTAGGAGACAGGTACCGTGGCAGCGCGGAGATGAGTGAGAAAAGAGGAGGATAAGTGGAGATTGGTGAGTGACGAGTGACGAGTGACGAGTGCGGAGTGTGGAATCTGCACTCAGCACTCCGCACTCCGCACTCTGCACTTAATACCCGACCGAGTATCCTTTCTCCGTGGAATCTCTCCGTGAACTGGATCGTGCAATATTTCTGTTTTTCAACGGCACGATTCATCGCGAATGGCTCAACCCCGTGTTTTGGATCCTGACAACAACCGGTCTTGGATATGTTCAAGTTCTACTGAGTTTGCCGCTCACACGATGGAAGCAAATGCGCCCGTTGTTTTGGCGAATTGTTTGCGCAGTACTTCTGGGACTATTAGTCCACATTCCGAAGCGACTGTTGCCGCGTGACAGGCCCACTAATTGGGATCAGACGATCACTACGCCAGATGAATTGATTTTCGGGCACAGCTTTCCAAGCGGACACGCAACGACGGCTTTTGGAGTTGCTACCGTCATCGCCATTTGGGCATGGAAAGCAGACACGAAATGGCTCTCGTTAAGCGTGTTTGCATGGGCTGCCCTAGTCGGAATCTCTCGAATTTACAGGGGAGTCCATTGGCCATCGGACGTTCTTGCAGGATGCCTCATGGGCATCGCAGCTGGGGCAATTGTCCATTGGATTTGGCAAAAACCTACCACTGAATCAGCTTAACTCTGGTTCAAACCCTATTTTGATAGGTCGTCGTACCCAATTTCTACAATTTTGCTAACCCGTGGCGAACTTTTATCGTTAGACTGACAATCATGAGCAACAATTCAGAAACACAAAGGGTCGTAGAAGCATTGGCGACGAATCGTGTGCTTTGGATGCGAACTTTCGCCCCAATGCGCAGGGCGCTTGCTGGCAGCTGGATGGTCAATTCGGGCGATGCTGGATTGAAGCTAGTTTTAGATACTGAGGGGCACTTCAGGCTGAAGAATGCGAGTGCCTGTATCGAGTTCGATGGCCGATTTGCAGTGGCTAAAGTCGAAAGCGTGCTCTATCTTGTCTTAGATTCTCAATCGGTTTGCTACGTTTTGCGAATCGAAAATCTGCAGCAAACCAGCATGAAATTGGTTTGGGCGGATGATTCGCTTGCACCGGTTCAACTTGAACGAGTAATCGTACACGAGCCAACCGAACTTCGACTCCGACTTATGTAACATTCGTCAACCCGTGCAACATTGGTCTTCGCCGATTGAGTGAGGCACACTACAAGAAACGTATATCACAAACCTAACCTCGAAAAACTGAGCCGTCGGCAGAGATGCTGGCGGTTCTTTTTACTGCTCGAAAACGAAGGCTTCGAGCCGGAGGGGTAAACTGCGCCAGCGGTCGGCTCCTTCACCCGTTCACCCGTTCACCCGTTTACGAGGTATAAAAACCACAACGCTTCGATTGTCGCCAGTCCTATTGACTCAATGCTCTCGACGAGCACGGCGTTCTTGGGTTTGTTGTGCTTGGAAAGCTCATTGATGTAGGCCCTAACCTTTCGAACCAGCACATCAAGCTTGCCGTCCGGCACATAAC
>JANNJE010000056.1:0-2418 GCA_031405735.1 Armatimonadota bacterium
ACCCCGGCACGTCGCTCATGAAGACGAGCCGTTTGGCCTTGAGCGCAATGGCAAAAGCTACTTCCCCGCTTCCAAAAAGCTCTTCAAATCGGCTTCTGAAATGAACGGCTCCCCCGGTGAAACGTTGTCAAGCTTTCCTTGCCGCATCCAACGCTCGAGCCTTCCCACTTCATAAAACACATGGTCAAACGAGTCGGCTACAAAATAGAGCGGCTGGTAATGGTCAATTTCAAAGTACTGATTGACTACCCATTCAAGTTGAAGGTCGTATCGTTGCGCATCTTGCGATTCAATCGCATATTCAATCTCGCCATACGAACTAAGGATTCCGCTTCCATAAGCGGATAACCCAGAACCATCTGATCTTCGCATCAAGCCAAATTCAATGGTGAACCAAAAGAACCGTGCCATGGCTTTGATAATGCTTGTTAGTTTCAAAAGGCGTTCGTGTTCATCTTTGATTTCAGCTACAAGCTCTGCGGCAGTGTGAGCAACCTCTCCGAATCTGACCAAGACTTCGGCGAAGGCACGATCCGTGTGCATAGGAACATGGCCTGCAATGTCGTGAAAGATGTCTGGTTCTGGCAAATAATCGAGCCTGTCGCTTCTCCGAATCGTAATTGTGGTTGGAAAGTCTCGCTCCCGAAGGCAATCGAAAAACTGAAACGCTGGGACATAGCCAGCAACTGCTTTTGCCCTAAAACCAGTTAAAGGGCTGAGGAACTTATTCACATCCTCTAAACGTGGAACTGCATTTGGGTCCAAGCAAAGATTTGCAATTCCGACAAGAAAATGCTCATTGGCGTATTTTTCCCATCTTGGCATCATGCGAGCAAATAGCTTTCGCCATGAATCGTGGTTTTCTTCCGAATACAGCTCGTATGGCTGCTGGATATAGATTTCGCCGCGAGACTTCGCAGCTTCAATAAATGGGGCAAAGGTCGTAGTTAGTCCTTCGCTGAACCGAGAGTCGTCATTCGCTGAGTTTTGTGCTGGCTGGGCCATATCTAATTGTAGAACACGAACGACTTCATCAAAACGATTTTTATTGTTGCTCGGCTCTTTTTCTCTTGCCGATCACAATGTTGGCGATAACGCAGCCAATCATTCCCAAAATTGGAAACAAGAAGCCAACGATGATAGCAAGTGAGTTCTTTTTGCCACCATTTAGGTCCCGAAAGCCCGTAACATCCGTAGGATCGCCTAAGCCAACAAACAAGGCAAAACTCTCCCAAACGCTATAGGAGCCGATACCGAGGATGAGAACGCCGACCCACTTCCATGGTGCTTTGCCGCCATCGAGTTCTTTTCGAACTCCAAGGAAGAAGACGAGCATACCGAAGAAGAAGCAAAGCATCGGCATAAGCAGAAAATCAGATATTCCTTTAACCATTTTGGGAAGTTGTTCCTTTCTTAAGCTTCATTCTGACGCATCTTTCATGCCAAAGTAGCAGTGCGGAGTAAGTTTCTTGGTTCGAAGACTGTTTCAAAAAAAAGCCGATCCGAAAATTCGGATCGGCTGCATTATTGAAGTTGTTACTTCACTCGTACTTGATAAGAAACGCTCCAAGTGGTACGCGAATCTTCGTTTCCACCACTGCCAGAGAAAAGAGTGCTATCAGCTGAATCGTTTCGATACTCGAAACGAACCTTGCCAATATCGCCAGTTTTCCAGGCAACGTTAATGGTGTAGCTCGTGATCTTCTCACCTGTATTGAAGAAAAAGCCATCTTCGTCTTCAAATTGCTCGAAACGAGCACCAAGGGTTGTCGTTTCACTCCAATCGTAGGTGAAATAACCAGCATAGCCGTTAAAGTTAGCCTCTCCGGTTGTGCCATCTGTGAAGTTCTCGACCTTCATCATGGTGGCTTCGAACCCAAGATTTGCTCTCTCACCTAGATCAAAATCAAAGTTGAAAGCAAAGACGTTTACGTCAACTGGGTCGTTGAATCCATAGAATCCACCGAAGTTGCCATCGTCAGATCCTTCAGTTCCGGTGTACATGGATGCTTTTGCGTTGAACATCTCGCCTTTGTATCGAAGCCAACCTCCAAAGCTCATGTCATCGTTACTGTCTTCTGATTCGTTCCAGCCGAGTACCCCTGCAACACCTAGTTGCATATTGCTACCGAAGTCAAACCATGCTCGTGCACCCGTTCCAAAAACTGGTTTCAAATAATGGTATTGAAGCCCTCGCGAGTAGTTAGTGTTGTGATCAGCCGTCCGAGACTCTTTGCTGACCCAAGTGTTGAATTTTCCGACATCAACGCCCCATGAACCACCGCCGAACGAAATGAAGCCCTCTTTGATAGCTCTGTATTTCGAACCTGCTGGATCATAAAAATGGTCGAGATCGGAATTTCGTCCGCCGTACAAATCGATGTTGATTCCGAAGGGAACTCCGCCGCCAGCACTTCG
>JANNJE010000057.1:0-3465 GCA_031405735.1 Armatimonadota bacterium
GGATTGTTGCCTATTCAAAGCAGCCAGAGGGCCAAGTTCCAGGAATCAGCCAATTTTATGCAAGCTGCTTCACCATGGGTGGCTATGCGTACGGAATCTTGGTGGAGAGCCGCGAAGGGCGCCCAGGCAAGATTGAAGGCAGTCCTATTCATCCTGCTACTTTGGGTTCAAGCAACCATTGGATGCAAGCGTCGCTTTACGACATGTACGACCCCGATCGTGCGAAAGCGGTTTTTAAGCAAGACACGCCGAACTCGTGGGACGAGTTCATGCACGACGTTCGCAAGATTCTCGAAAAAAATCCTGGAGAATCGCTTCGAATTCTAACTGGAACGGTAACTTCGCCGACGCTGATTCGGCAAATCACAAGACTGACGGAACTGCACCCAGGAGTTCGCTGGCATCAATACGAGCCGTTCAATGATGACAATTCAGCGGCAGGCGCGAATCAGGCGTTTGGTGTTGCTTGCCAACCGGTTTACGATTTTTCAAAGGCAAACGTAATCGTTTCATTTGACTCCGATTTTCTCTTCAGCGGCCCCGCGCACGTTCGATACGCTCAGGAATTTTCGGCAAAGCGAGTTCTAGCCTCTACAGAGTCTTCAATGAGCCGTCACTATGCGTTCTACTCGAACTCAACAGCATCGGCATATTCCGCAGATCACAGATGGGCGATGAAGCCATCTTTAGTTTCAGAAGCCGCATTTTCGCTTTTGGAGGCGATCAAGGGAAATCCGGCACCTGGCGCCCATGCAAAAGAAATCGCTGCAATTGTAGTTGATTTGCAGGAAAACCGTGGCAAAGCGATTGTTGTAGCTGGCGAACAGATGGCGCCAGAAGTTCACGCCGCAGTTTTTGCAATCAACCAAGCACTTGGAAACATCGGCCAAACCGTGCGCATGGTTGAGCGAATCGCGGCGGGTGACGAAAGTCAGCGAGCTTCTATAGCTTCCTTAGCTACCGACATGGCGATGGGCAAAGTCAAGTCGCTTTTGATTTTGGGAACGAATGTTTGCCTTACAGCCCCGAATTCTACAAACTTCAAAGAGGCGTTGAAAAAAGTGGAATGGACTGCCTACCTCGGAACGCACGCTGACGACACAATGCGAAGCTGTTCGTGGCAATTGCCCGAATCTCATGCATTAGAAAGTTGGGGCGACGCAAGGGCTTTTGATGGCACCGCAACTCTGCAACAGCCTCTTATCCGTCCGCTTTACGATTCGAGAAGCTCAATCGAAGTGATTGATCTTTTCCTAAAAAATTCCCGAACTGGGCGAGAATTGCTACAAGAAACCTATGCGAACTCGTTGGGAACGAACGGCGAAAAGGCGTGGGATCAATGGCTGCACGACGGAATCATTCCAGGATTTGAATCTAAGACCCTCGCCGTCACCGCTTCAGGGAACATAAAGGGAACTACTGCCAAAGCTGGTGATCTCGAAGCTGTAATCCTTCCGGATCCAAATATCTACGACGGACGATTTTCCAATAATGCCTGGCTTCAAGAGCTTCCTAAGCCGATTTCTCAGCTCGCCTGGGATAACGCGGTTCATGTAAGTCCTGCGACAGCAAAGTCATTGGGCGTAGCCGACGAAGAAGTGGTTGAAGTCAACATCGGCGGCAAATCGGTACGAGGCCCCATTTTTGGAATCCCTGGAATGGCTGATGGAACGGTTGTGCTGCACATGGGCTATGGCCGAACCGAAGGCGGAACCATTGCAAGCGGAACGTCTTCTTCCATGCCTGACGTTCGAAACAAAATGGCGGATGTCACAACTTTAGGGTTTGACGTTGCCCCTGTTTGGAACGGCGAATCGCTGGCAGGTTCAGCGCAAATTACCAAAATCGGCGGGAAGTACGGGCTCGTTTCCACTCAAATTCACCATCTGATGATGCCGGGAGACGAGGAAAAGACTCCGCTTATCGTGCGTTCGGGGACTCTGGAAGAATTCCACTCGAATCCTTCATTGGTTGCAGAACACGAGCACGAATTCCCAGACGATCAGACTTTCTACTCTTTTACCGATGAAGAAGGCGAGGGCCAACCTTACAAATGGGGAATGTCCATTGATCTGAGCCTTTGCATCGGGTGCAATGCTTGCACCATTGCATGCCAAGCCGAGAACAACATTCCGACGGTCGGCAAGGAGCAAATGTCACGCGGACGAGAGCTTCACTGGATTCGCGTGGACCGATACAGCTCCGGCAATCAGGAAAACCCCGACGACTTCGTTTTTCAACCTGTGCCATGCATGCATTGTGAAAACGCCCCATGCGAGCCGGTTTGCCCTGTAGCGGCCACTACACACAGCAAAGAGGGCCTAAATCAAATGGTTTACAACCGTTGCGTAGGCACTCGTTACTGCTCGAACAACTGCCCTTACAAAGTACGGCGATTTAACTTCCTCAACTTCGGCGATAAGGTGGACAAGCCATCCCTTATCCTTCTCAATAATCCTGACGTTACGGTTCGAGGCCGAGGCGTCATGGAGAAATGCACCTATTGCGTTCAGCGAATCAACAAGGCTCGAGTTGACGCCAAGAAGGAAGACCGCACCATTGGCGGCGATGAAGTGATAACGGCTTGCCAAGCCGCTTGCCCAAGCAAAGCGATCGTCTTTGGAAATCTTGCCGACCCTAAGAGCCAAGTTTCGAAGCAGCACAAGAATTCACGAAACTATATGTTGCTCAAAGAATTGAACACACGTCCCCGCACCACCTACTTGGGCAAAGTGAGGAACGTCAATCCTGCAATCGCGCCAACAAAAATTGAGGAGCATGGATCGCACTAATGTCTGATTTTCCAATTGACCAAGGAACACCAGAAGAGCGAACGAATTCGCTTCTAGCTGGCAAGCAGACGTATCGAACGATTGACGATGCGATTGCTGAAGTCGTGCTGGATCAAAGTAGGCACAACCAGAAATCTTGGATGGTCACTGCTGGCATTGGCTTTATCGGCCTGAACATCATGATGGTCGCCATCGCCTATCTGGTGTATCAAGGCATCGGAATTTGGGGCAACAACCAACCGGCGGGATGGGGCTTCGACATCATCAATTTTGTTTGGTGGATTGGAATTGGACACGCAGGCACCCTGATTTCAGCGATTCTGCTCTTGTTCCGCCAAAGCTGGCGAAATTCGATCAACCGGTTTGCCGAGGCGATGACTATTTTTGCGGTCATGTGCGCTGGCCTATTCCCGCTGCTGCATACTGGACGGCCGTGGGTTGCGTATTGGCTGTTTCCATATCCAAACTGGATGGCGCTTTGGCCCCAATTCAGGTCTCCTCTTGTTTGGGACGTTTTCGCTGTCAGTACCTACTTTACGGTTTCGGCTTTGTTCTGGGTGATGGGCTTAGTTCCGGACTTCGCGACTCTTCGAGACAGAGCCTACACGGCGACTTCAAGAAAAATCTGGGGAATTTTGGCTGCGGGTTGGCGAGGATCGGCTAGGCATTGGCA
>JANNJE010000058.1:0-2135 GCA_031405735.1 Armatimonadota bacterium
CTTGTTGCCGCCGGCTTCGTCCTGATCGCCCTGGGCCTCGCCTGGGCGCTCATCCCGGCTCTTGCCAGAGGAACTCGGCGGTACGCAGAAAGAGGCGCGTTCGCAGTTCCCATCGCATGACGTTTGCCCATTGATTGATGAGGATAGGCAGGTCGCGGTAGCTTTGAATCCATTTGGCGTATTGGTTCCAAATCACAGTTTCGCTTGTCGGGCGAATGATTAGTTCTTCTTCCAGTTTGGCGTCGGGATCGACAATCACGCCCTTTCCATCTGGATCCATCATCAGCCTGTGATGTGTTACGACCGCGCACTCTTTAGCAAAACCTTCAACGTGCTCCGCCTCTTTCGAAAGAAATGACTTTGGAATGAGAAGCGGAAAGTAGGCATTGACATGTCCGGTCGCTTTGAACATGTCGTCCAATGCTCGTTGGGTTAATTCCCAGATAGCATAGCCGTTTGGGCGAATCACCATGCAGCCTCGAACGGGAGAATAGTCGGCTAATTCAGCCTTAAGGACTAGCTCGTTATACCAATCGGAGTAGTTTGCGTTGCGAGATGTGATTCCTTTATCTGAACTCATACGAAGTCAGATTGTGGCAGGTTTGGGGTCATTAGGTCATCCGGTCGAATGGTCGTTGGGCGGAGCGTGCCCGACGACCCAATGACCTAATGACCCCGTGACCTATCCCCTCGTAAACGTCAAAACCACTTTTGGCGGCGTGAAGCCAGGCGGAAGCTTCGTTTCGCCCTTTGGGCCCTTCACTTGCATTTGACCTTCCATTATTGTCTTCAAGGTCTTGCCGTCTTTACTGATCGTCAGAACTCGCGTTCTGGGCTCTGATTTGTCTGGTTTGCCATCGCGTTTTACAAAGAACAGTGTAATTTTGCCATTGGCAAGTTTCCAGGTTCCGTCTGATGTATGAACTTTCTTGTCTGGCGTGCCTTTGATATCTGTATGGAATGTTCCTGCAGCGGTTAGCGTCAGAAAATATCCGATAGAGGGCGCAGGCGGCATAGGAATCGCCTTTCCATCTGGACCCTTGGCAGGAGTCACTTTCATTCTTCCAGTCCACTTTCCTAGAAAAGTGGGTGTCGGTGACTGCGCAAATGAGCAGATAGTGGCAAAGATAAGTAGGCTTGCAGTAATTGGTCGGAGCATTGCATTCATAGGTACCTCAAAAGTTATTAATCATGTTGCACCAGATCACAGAGCATGGACTTCTGGCCAATCTAGTTCGACGCCCATACCGACTAGAACCGCCTGAAATTCCACGACTCGGTCCTTTGAAGCAAGTACCTGCTGCGGAGTCAGATTTTGAAAGAGGCAAAATACAGCCAGCGCACCAGCTGCTTCGCCGATATTCCATTCAACCGGATGAAGCCGGTAGCAGCCATTTGTAACATGTGTTACGCCTAAATTCTTGCATGCTGGCAAGAGATTCTCCATCCGGACTGGAATCAGTGAGCCCAAAGGAATCTGAAACGGAAGAGAGCTGAAGTCAATAGTTGGCCTGCCATTCGCGCTCGGATGCAAATCAATTCGGTATGCGCCAATGCCAACTGAATCCCAAAATGGCCCTGCCTTCGTTTGCCCCGGATTGTCCTGAGCTGAAACATGCTGTTCGAGAACTGTAAACATAGCCTCGATTCGTCGGGATTCCCGAATATATGGGGCTTTAGCGAATCCGTCGTTGGTTCCAACCGGCCCGCCGTCAAGATAAAGTCCAGGATAGCCCACTCCACCATCGGGCCGAGGTGCTTCTGTTTGAAGCCAATAAAGCAAGCTCGAAGAGAGTTGCTTGGAATCGTTCAGGCGTTTTTCGAGCGTTGCATTATCCACATCAAGCGTTGTTGCCTCAAAGTAGTCGTTTTGCGGCCAATTGACGATAGTTGTGTCGTGAATTTTGGGATCGTTGATGGTTTCGGAGGAGATGATCTGTCGGTAATCAAACAGACCGAGGTTTCGTTCGTGTTCGTCAGCAAAAAACCACGAAATATTTCGTGGTTTTGATAGAATTTGTCATTCCAGTCTTATTTATTCTTAATAGATAAAAATATTTTTGAGAATTTGAAGGTGCTGTAGAATATAATTGGTATGAATTTCAGTCATGAATGTCTCTATTTGCAACAATTTT
>JANNJE010000059.1:0-3361 GCA_031405735.1 Armatimonadota bacterium
AATATGCACAGCATAAGGACGAGCAACTCGTAGCAGTCCTGACAGATTCAGTAATAACTGGCGTTCAAACCAATAGTGAACGGGTCGCCGATCAGAACCGGTTCATGAGATTTTTTTGGCAGATAAGGCGGGAGCATCAGGTGGAGGAAAGCAGTGGCTGGATGACTATTGGCATCGATTCGGTTTTTGAAGCCGAAGGTTCACGATTTCCTAGGAGAATGCCTAGGAAGCCGCTTGGAAATTTACTTAGGCAAGTGAGGAAGGATGGCTACGTTTCTATCGAATCGGCTGGGTCTTTTCTTTCTCAACTTGGCGTGAACCCCAATTTGTTTTCACTATCTTCTGTTGCCAATTCTCTTGGCTTGCAAGGGATCAGTGGGGAGATTTTGACCGATCAACGATCTCAAAGTGCGTTGCGACTAGTTTCCAGTCTGAGCCCTCTTCAACGAGTGGCGATAAAGAATGGAAATGTCTTTGAATTTGCTTCACTCAGCGAAGAGCAAAGGGCAATCCTTCGGTACGAATTGTATATTAAGGCGACGATCGTTCTGCAGGCGAAGGGCGAAGATTCAGTGCAATCGGACGGCGAAATCGCATTTCACTTTCCTGAATCTACTGAACTGTTTTTGCCTGATATCAATCCGAAGGCAAAATTTAGTGTTTCTAGTTCAGAAAGCACCATGATTCACATAGGAGCGCACGATTGGAACGATTCAAGTAGACCTGAGCGAAACTATCGTCTAGATTTGGCGGATTGCGGTGAATCCCTAGTCGCGTTGGAGTCACGTGGAACAACGTTGAGAAGTTTTCGCGTGGTTAACAGCCGCTCGGTGACTGTACGACTCCAACTAGACGACAATTCTCATCTTGAGTTTGCGGCTACTGAAGAGCAACGAAAAACACCGGTTGTAGACTCAATAGACAAACTTCCTCCCGAAATCGCAAAACGTATCAGGGAGGATATGGAGAAGTTTAAGCCACCTCACAAGCCTCTGGCTTCGAAAATCGGTGGTCAGTTTTGACTGTATGAATTGTATGGACCGAATCCACTCTCCACAGTCTTCCCGCTTCCCCAGTCCAACCCATACAATCCATACAACTCATACAATCCATAATAGAAACACGACCTATGGAAGAAATTACCGCCGAATACGCCGCGAAACAACTTGTCGAGCGGCCTCCGCTCCGAATCTCGCCACAAGTTACGGTCGCATGCAAATCTGACCTGGGCAGAGTTCGGGAAAACAACGAAGACAAGTTCGAGTACTTCCTCGCCGGCGATGATGCGACTTTGGCGTTTCGGGGGCATATTTTTCTCGTTTGCGATGGAATGGGCGGCCATGCGGCGGGACAAATAGCCAGCGAACTCGCCACCAAGACTTTTATAGATGTTTATTTAAATCATCCATCCGCCAATACCGAAGAAGCTCTCGCGGCGGCGATAAAAGCCGCAAACAGGTTTGTTCTCGATGTTGCCCGTGCCGTTCCATCGCGGCGAGGAATGGGAACCACGATGAGCGGCCTGATACTTTTGCAAGACAAGTCTCATATCGTTCAAGTTGGAGATTCCCGCGTTTACCGTTTGCGAGATGGAATTTACGAGCAATTGACAAATGATCATGGGTGGGTGGAAGAGGCGATTGCCAGAGGTGAAATTCCCCCCGAGGCAGCAGAAGACCACCCCTACAAGCACGTTCTGACTCGTGCAGTTGGAACAGAAGATTCCGTCGAGCCAGACCTCTTTGAATTTGACTCAAAGGCTGGCGATGTGTATTTGCTATGTTCAGACGGGCTTACTAACCATGTGAAGGATTCAGAAATGCTGGAAGTCTTGACCTCAATGGGACCGAGCGAAGCGGCTTGGAAGCTGGTTGGAAAAGCGCTCTTTGATGGCGGAAGCGATAATTGCACCGTGATGATTGTTAGGGTTGATGAGCTTAGGGAAGTTTGATTCGTTCGGGGTTCTGGTTTTTTCGCCCCCTCTCCCTGAAGCTTGCGAGAGGGGTTGGCGGTGAGGGTTTCGGATGTGTGCCGATGATCCCTGTTCACCCTCAATTGCATCAAACGCAAAATAGAGTAAACGACCCTTATAGTTGCGGCACAAGTAGTTTTGCCTCAATTTGAAGCAAGTAAGTCAGATGCATCCTTTTTCGAAACGGATCAGTCAAAGAACCCGATGGCTTCCCGCTCCTGCTTGAGCTTCACAAGCTCCTTCACGTGTTTCTGATAAACCGTCGAAATTTTGGCGATCGCCTTTAAATCAGCATCTGCCAGTTTAGAATACTGGTTCACCCTCGCTTTAGCAGTGGCATAGCTTAAACCCGTGTACATCAGGTTCGAATAGACCTCGAAATTCGTAATCGCCAGTTTCAAAACCGGGGTTTGCACAAACACGCCTAAACACGCGGTCAGTGCTTCGTAATATTGCTGTTTGGTTGTGGAATCGTATGCCGCGGCCATATCTCGAAGCAAGCTCAGTTGTTCGAGCATTTCCTTTGTTCGCTTGATCGAAGGCACAGAGTTTGGGGCATCGAACCAACCCTTGAGCACCTTTTTGGCATCATCTGGGCGAACCCCATTCTTCACTAAGAGCGCTTTCACCGTTTTCAATTGGCTTCTGGCTGCCAATTCTCGTGCTCCGACTTTTGAAATCGCCCCATCCAGGCAAAGCCCTATGGCCTTGTCAATCGCTGCCATTCTGCCGTCTTCTCGGGCTTGATCGGCTTCCTTTGCCATCGCTTCGACATCTGCATGAAGACCAGGCACTTTGTCCTTGTAATATTCAAGTGCTTTGCGATCTCGCTTGATTTGCTCCTGCATGTCAGCGATTTTCTTGTCAAATTCAGCTCTTTTGAGAGCGGGCTCCGCCTTGGCAGCATATAACGTGCAGTCTCTCTTCCAATCGAGAAATGCAGTTTGCATCGAAGTTGTAAGGGAAGTTCTAATCTCTTTCAATGAGGCGTTTTCGGTGTTGAACTTGGCTCTCCAATCTTCAATTCTCAATCGCCAAGCTTCTAGGCGTGCGTACCACGCCCTAAGCATCGGAAGCTTAGGATCGTCCTCCTTATAGGTTCCGCCTCCGCCAGCTGCAACATAAGCCGCACTATCGTCCTTGTAACGTTGCATTTCTGCGTCGTAATCAACGCTGTCCTTGTTATGCTTGTCTTGGCGCTCTTGGTAAACGGCAATGGGCACGGAAAGCTGGTGATTGCCTGAAGTAAAGGAGTTCTTGGTAGATTCTAAACTCTTGAAAAGAAAGATAAGTGTTGGCTTTTCAGTATTCTTCTCGGGCAACAGATCTACCTTTGGGGCCAGCGACTTTGCCAACGTCCATTCTTGAGGGTCTGCGCTCTTGAACGGG
>JANNJE010000060.1:0-7800 GCA_031405735.1 Armatimonadota bacterium
GCGAAAGACGTTGTCCCACACCGTGAACATGTTCTCCGGCAGCAGGAACGGAAATCGTAAACTACCCGGCTTGCATGGCTCTAACGACGGTACACACCGGCCACTACCAAAACTTGCCCCAAGCCTGGTTAGACCTTTGGAAATTCGCTGAAGTTAATGGAGTCCAAGCCGATACTCCTTGCTGGGACACTTATGTAACGGACCCGGGCGAGGAACCTGATTCGTCCAAATGGATCACAGAATTGTACATTCCGATTCGCAAGGTGTGAGGGTATGGGGTTTAGGGTAATTGGGTAACTGGGCTTAGAGTTTTGGATACAGATCACCGCTAACCAACAACCATACCCCATACCCCATACCCCATACCCTCCGAAAACTACCCCTTAACCGCCCCAGCTAGCATGGTTTCGTGAATCTTGTCGCGGAAAAACCAATAGACAATCATAACTGGAAGCATCACAATCACTAGCGCAGCAAACGTTGCACCCCAGTTAGAAGCATACTGCTGAGCTGTAACCATATTCGTAATTCCAATGGGAAGAGTTGAATTATCTTTTTCTGATGCAAACAGTACTTTCGCCAAGTTATATTCGTTCCACAACCCAATTGCATTGAAGACTCCGACTACCAGGACTCCTGGGCGCGCGAGTGGAAACATCACTTTAAAGAACGTCTTGCTGTGGCTGCAGCCGTCAATCATTGCAGCTTCTCCAAGTTCATTTGGCAAGTTCTGAAAGAAACCGTGCAATACAAAAATAGTAAAGGAAAGCGAATAAGCCACATAGGCGATAATAAGGCCAATGAGCGAATTGTTCAAGCCCAATGAATTCATTAGCAAATAGAGCGGTACTGCGACCAAGAAGTTCGGGAACATCATGCCGCTAATGAACAATACGTAAATTACTTTTGAACCTCGGAATGGATACTTAGCAAGAACATAAGCAGCCATAGCGCCGATTGGAAGCAAAATGATGAGAGTGCCTAGGGTTGCAACAATGGAATTGAATGCGAACGTCCCAATATTTCCATCGTTCCAAGCATCGTGATAATTTGAGAATTGGAGTCTTTCTGGAAGTGCCCATGGAGACGAAAAAATCTCGTCACCCCGCTTAAATGATGAGATTACAACCCAACCAAGTGGAACGATGATTACTAAGGCATAAAGTGCCAGTAATATAAATCTTGGAACCTGTTTCATCGTGCAGCCTCCGGGTTTCTCCGTGTAAAGAAGAAAAGCAAGCCGCTTAATCCAAGAGCCAATACAAAGTTACAAGCCGCAAGAGCAGATGCCCTTCCGTAGTGAGATTGTTCGAAGCCGGTCTGATACAAGAATGTCAGCATGGTTTGCGTGGCATTGTCGGGGCCGCCTTGCGTCATTACGAAGACTAGGGCAAATACATTGAGGACGTTAGACAGCAAATAGATTGCAGAAATGCGCTTGATGGACCAAAGCATTGGCCAAGTGATTCTTGAGAAGCGGTTCCAACCTGTTGCTCCGTCGAGTTCGGCTGCTTCAGTAACTTCACTTGGAATGGACTGGAGCCCTGCAGTGAATAGCATTACATAAAACCCAAGTGCCCACCAAATGAACGCAATTGTCACTGCAAAAAGTGCAGTGTTGCTCTGCGCAATCCAACCAGTTTTAGGAGTCTCCGACTGTACCAGCCCAATTGTTGCGTTGAGCAATCCGTGGCTCGGGTTATAGATGAACTGCCAAATGACAGCTACGACAACCACGCTGATAATTTGGGGGAACAGAAAGACGCTTCTCAAAACTTTAGAAAGCCTTCCTGTGCTTGCCATAGCATGGGAAATCAGCAGACTTAGAATCAAGATGGTAATGCCGCCAAAAACCAAAAGGAAAGCATTATTCTTCAGCGTTCGCCAGAACAAATCATTTTCAAACAACCACTTGTAGTTTTCCGGGAAGTTCCAGGTTTTACTTGCTGAAAGTCCCCGGTATCTGTACAAAGAAAGTTGAAATGTAGCGACAAGTGGCCATAGAACAAAGATGGCGTATATCGAAGCAGCGGGTGCCAAAAAAGCCACTACAAAGCTGGTTCGGCTACGATTATTCATAGGTTCAAGGTATTGGGTACAGGGTAAAAGCGTCTACAAATGACCAAGCTCGAGCAGTTTTCAGATTTCACACATGTCACCCCATTCACTCACTTCAAACTGTTCGTGCTCCATACCCAATACCCTGAGTCTAAAACGCAACCTTATGTTTCTTCACTTCTGGATCGTTTCGAATCTCTTCAGCCTTTTTCTCTACTCTTTCACAGAACTGAGCAGGAGTAAGTTCCTTATTCAATAACGAAGTGATCGCGTTCTCAATCTCCTTGTTAAACTCTGGATACCACGATCTACATTGATTTGCCCAAACCGTTTTCGCAGCCCTATATGCGGCAGCTGGAGCGACAAGGCTGGCCGGAAGTTGAACCTCATCTGAACCCTTAATGGACATCAGACTTCCCTTCTCGGTCACAAACTTCTTTGCCACCGAAAGAGTTGTCATGTACTTGTAAAGTGCAACCGCTGCCTCAGGATTCTTGGCTTTTGTTGGCACCATCCATGGCTCGATGCCAATCAAAATATTGGAACGCCCTGGTTCCTCTGAAGCTAAATTGGGCGGTGCCATGAACCTCAATACAGGCCGTGGCTTCCCGGATTTTGCGATTTCGTCAAGCTGCTTTGACATCTCGGAGCTGATCCATGATCCGCACGGAACCATGGCGACCTTGCCCATTAGCAGTTCCATTTGGGCTTCAGTGTGGCTTAATCCTGTAGCGCCAGTTTGGAAGTAGCCCTTTTGATTTAGCTCGTCTATCATTTGAGCTGACTTTAGAAATGCCGGAGAATTCCAAGCGCCCTTTTCCATGTTTTGAGCCGCACGTACAGCTTCTACACCACCTGCAGTAAACGCCCAAGGAAACAGCATTCCTTCAATTACATAATATGGATACTTTCCTTGAAAAGTAATAGGCACCATGCCTTTTGCTTTTACTTTCTCGCAAAATGCCAGTAATTCCTCATAAGTCTTTGGCGGCGTCCAACCATTGGCTTTGAACACATTTTCGTCAAACCACCATCCATAGAACATTACGTAATAAGGAAGCATCCAAGTCTTATCGTATTGTTTGCAAAGCTTTAGCAGATTGGGGTCAAAAGTATCTCTCCAAACAGCGTCGCCTTCGGCTGCTTTGCTGTCCAGAGCCTTATCAAGGCTCATAACCTGGCCCTCTTCAACTAGGCCCCAATGGTCCATTCCCCAACCGGGAAATACAAGGCTAGGAGGTTCGCCGCTAACAAACTTTGGCCGAAGCTGCTCCCAAACTCGCGGGTCTCCCCAAAACTTGATTTTTACATCAGGGTGTGTTGCAGCAAATTCCTTTGCAGAATTTTCGTAAAAGTCTATGCCGTAACCGCCTTCAAAAGCGGCAACTTCCAACTCGCCAGTCACAGGACCGTCGCCTGTTGGGGCTTCGGGAGCATCAATTGTGACTACCTCTGAAGTTGAGTTCTCCGGAGAAGATGATCCCGAAGGCGCACCCTCCTTGGAGCCGCACCCAGCGACAACGATTGAAGCGGCAAAGAGAGCCAAAATCCATTTGTGTTTCATGCTGATTCACATTTTGGCGCGAAAATGCATCAATTGTGCATGGCAGGTTCAATTCAGAATCCAAATGATTGAATATCTGCACAGGATAGAATAGGCGAAAGCAATGTCATATCTCGAGTTCGACAAGCTAAGCATCGAGTTTCCAGGCGTAAAGGCGCTTGACGACGTCTCATTTGGTGTCGAGGAAGGCTCAATTCATGCCATTTGCGGAGAAAACGGCGCAGGAAAGAGCACTCTCTTGAAGATATTGAGTGGAGTTTATCAAGCAGATTCAGGGCGAATCGTGCTGAACGGAACCCCAACTTCGTACGGCACGCCACATGAAGCACTTGAATCAGGAATCGCTGTCATTTATCAAGAGCTTCATCTCGTTCCGGAAATGACTGTTGCTGAAAACATCTGCCTCGGCCATGCTCCTTCCAAGTTCGGCTGGATCAATTCAAAGGGACAACAACATACCGCCTCAACACTTCTCTCGAGAGTAGGAATTGAAATTGATCCGAATACCAAAGTGCGATCGCTCTCAATTGCTCAGCGTCAAATGGTTGAAATTGCAAAGGCCCTTTCCAGAAACGCAAAGGTAATCGCATTTGACGAGCCAACAAGCAGTCTCTCCGCTCGAGAAGTGGAACGGCTGTTCGAGATCATCGCCGACCTCAAACAGCAGGGAAAAGTCATCCTCTATGTAAGTCACCGCATGGAAGAGATTTTTCAGGTTTGCGATTCGGTAACGGTCTTGCGGGATGGGAAGCACGTTGAAACGTTCACTACTCTCGAAGATATTGATGCTGGTGTGATCGTAAATCGGATGGTTGGCCGTTCCATCGAGGACATTTTCGGGTATCGCTCCCGCAATCCACGTTCGGATCAAATCGAGATTCGAAATGTATCGGGGAATGGAATTTCCCAACCAATCAGTATTACCCTCAATAGAGGAGAAATCGTCGGCATATTTGGCTTGGTTGGAGCGGGAAGGTCTGAACTGCTCCACGCAATCTACGGGGCAGTACCGGCCCGCGGTGAAATTTCCATTGGCGATAATGCAAAACAGCCGACTTCGCCTCGAAAATCTATTCGTCGAGGCATCATGCTTTGTCCAGAAGATCGCAAAAAGGACGGCGTCATCTCAATACGGTCTGTTCAGGAAAACATCAACATTAGTGTTCGAAGGAACTTCTCCAAAGGAGGATTCTGGATTGCTGAACAGCACGAAACCGAAAATGCATCCAAACAAGTGGATCGCCTCGGAATTCGAACGCCGAATCTCCACCAATCTGTCGGTCTGCTTTCGGGCGGCAACCAGCAAAAGTGCGTCTTGGCAAGATGGTTAAGTGAAACCGTCAAGCTCCTCTTGCTAGATGAACCCACGCGAGGAATTGATGTCGGAGCAAAGCGAGAGATTTACGAAATCATTTATGGACTTGCCGAAGATGGCGTCGGTATCCTTCTCGTTTCAAGCGAACTGCCCGAGGTTTTGGGAGTTTGCGATCGAATTTTGGTGATGCGCCAGGGACAAGTGGTAGCCGACATTCCACGAAGCGAGGCGAATTCTGTAGTGTTGATGCAACTTGCACTTCCAGTCAGTGGAGCGGCTTAAAAAATGAAAAGTGGATTCCAAACTACTGATTGAAATCCACTAATTCTGAAGTATGACTTGCTTATTTTCGTCGTCGTCGCAGCAATGCAAGCGCACCAATGGCAAGAGCCGACATCGTGGCTGGCTCAGGTACCGCCGAAGCATTCACCCGAGTCATGGCCGTAAAGTCTGGATTTCCAAAAATGCTCAACGAGTTGTAACTTCCCACTGGGCTTGAGATAACTACATTCCACCAACTATTAACAGCTGCTCCGGTTGCATTTTGGTCAAGTGCCATCCAAGCTGATCCCGTCGGCATATTTCGAATGAAAACTCCCGCAAAGAAATTTTGGCCAACAGAAAATGCCGTAGATGTTATCGCATAGTTGTTGAACGTATCCGAACCGACTCCTGTAGTCACAGTTGTCACCGACTGAAGGACTGCCGCATCGTTGGGATCGCCATCGTTGTTTGGGTCGCTCATCAACAAGACATCTGCACTCAATCCGTTCGGCAGGTTAGGGATTGTTCGAGAACCCCATACGATGTCAATAGAATTTACTAATTCTCCACCGGCCACAGTCGTGAACTTGGTGAGATAGCCGACATTCATAAACGCCGGACCAGATGTCGTAAGACCAGTGTCGCTTACGCCGTCGTCATAAAGATAAACCATCGCATTTGATGCCGCACTTAAGCCAAGCAGCCCTGCGGCCATAATTAATTTTGATTTCACTTTTTCCTCCTCCCAGAAAGTATCCTTTCATAGGAACGCTGTACTACTATACAATAGAAATTTCAAAATTCCAAGGAAATTGTTAGAATTCAATGCCCAACCAGCAATTATGCTGGAACGGCCCAACAACCAACAACCAATTCCTGGCTGCCCGCCAGAGATTCGAACTCCAATTAACAGATCCAGAGACTGTCGTCCTACCATTAGACGAGCGGGCAGCGCAGGTTCGAGTATACCGCTGTGCACTATTGTGTCTTGGCCGTCCCGGCCAAGTTTCCCGTCCACGGGAATGTAAGAAATGATCCTGGTAGGGACCGTTCAGAAACTATCCCGTAGGGGACAGTTGAGAAATGATCCTGAAAGGATCAAAGATTGTAGCCCGGGGTCGAACATGAGAGACCCCGGGTATGAATCGCACCATAAACCTGCATCCTGGAGGGATGCCAGAATTCAAAGTCAGCGTATTTCAACATTTCCATTTGGGCGGGACGCCCAAGACACTTTAAGGGAAATGGGACTTTCGGATTCTCTCAGGAACGCCCCATCCGCCCAAAGCGTCCTTTGCATTAGAATGAAGACAATTGCACTTGTTGTTCCGCTTGTTGTTGCTTTGGCAGTTGTTGGATGCAACGAACAAGATGCTGGCGACCTGAAACGAGACGCCACAAAACTGGCTGCAAGTGGAGTCGAAGCCGCCAAGAATGCAAGCGTTGCCGTTAAGGTCAACACCGCTTTAGGACTTCACAAGAAGGTGGACATGAAATATCTGCATGTGGAAGCAAAGGAAGGCGTCGTAACAATTTCCGGGCATGTGAAAACGGCTGACGAAAAGAAGCTAATCGCTGAGATCGTCTTTCAAACGAAAGGCGTTGAGAAGGTAATTGATTTGATTCGTGTGGAGCCCTAGTTCATACTGTTTGAATGCGGTTTGCGCGTGGAATTGTTGATGAACAGGAAGCAATCGTCGCTTCTTTTGATGGAATAGCTTGGTTTCTGACAGACTCTGTCTTCGAAAGTCCCGCTCCTGATGAGAAGCAAGTATTAGTAAGTCGATTCCTCTCCCCTCTCGATCCGCCCGCCATCATCGGAATTGGCCAAAACTACCGAAAACACGCCGAAGAAATGGGCTCAACTCCGCCTGAACGCCCTGTCGTGTTCTTCAAAAATCCGGCATCCATTCAGCACCCCGAAGAGCCAATCGTTTTACCTCGCCATTTGCGAAGCGACAAAGTTGATTTCGAAGCGGAACTGACAGTCGTCATCGGCAAGCCCTGCAAAAACGCATCACTGGAAAACGCCTTGGAGTTCGTATTGGGCTACACGTGTGCGAACGATGTAAGCGCCCGTGATTGGCAGAAAGAATGGGGCGGCGGACAGTGGTGCCGAGGCAAGAGTTTCGATACGTTTTGCCCTTTAGGGCCGTGGATCGTGACTCCAGATGAAATTGGAGATCCTCACTCGCTCCGAATCCAGAGCCGAGTAAACGGCGAGACGATGCAGGATTGGACGACGGGAGACATGATTTTTTCGATTCCCGAACTGATTGTCTTTCTATCTGGAAGCACAACCCTATTGCAGGGAACCGTGATTCTAACCGGAACACCGCACGGCGTTGGAGCAGGGCGAATTCCACCAGTGTTCTTGAAGGATGGGGATGAAGTTGAAGTGGAGATCGAAGGGATTGGGGTTTTGAGGAATTCTGTTGTGGAGGAAGTTGGGAGTGCGCGGGCTTGACCGCGCTTTACCCCGCGGGGCCCCCCCGGCCCCCCCGCCCCCGGCCTCCCGGGCAGGGACCTCTCGTTCCACCAGCGCTCGACCACACGCCCCGCCGCGAGACCGAACAGCACGGGCTCGATGTAGTCCCAG
>JANNJE010000061.1:0-4319 GCA_031405735.1 Armatimonadota bacterium
AAGAAAAGCGCGGTCAAGCCCGCGCACTCCCAAAGATCACTCTTCCGGATCGTAAACCGAGGTCATTGTGATTCCGACAACTCTTTTGTCCTTGATCAGCACACCGAAGTTGAGCGCGCCAAAGTACGTCCAAGAATCCAGTCCTGCCTTTCCGACTAGATCGAACGGCTTGCCTGAAGCAATTCCTAGCCACTTGTCTAGCTCGTCCACAGACATCCCAACTTTTACTAGATAATTGCTCCGGATTGTAATGTCCATGGGCCGAATATAGAGGTAATCATCCGTTGTATAGCTTGTGATTCTCATTGCTTGCAGGTCTTCGCCGATGACATGAAGTTCGTCCCCCTCCCATCGCAGATTGAAAACATTCGCATATTTATCAACAAACGGCGTGAGCGACTTTGCTTGGCCGACCTTTGCAACAATGCTTTGAAGGTTTTCAAAGAGTCCAATTTCCTTTCCTTTATGGAAAATGGAAATTGCTGGAAGGAGGAAATTTGGAGCAGCATTTATATCACTGGGCGATACGCCAAGTTCACTGCAAACCAGCGTGTAGCCTTCGTTGACAACGTTGTAGGAAAGGCTTCGCTTCGGAGTCAGCTTAAGAAAAGTCTCGAGAATCCTCTTTGAAAGCTCTAAGTCGGACTTGGGAAGCGTGCCCTTTTGAAATCTCATTCGACCTAAGTTTTCAGCGGCGCAATGGTTTCCAGCCGAGTTCATTTTCCATTCTGAAACCAGCATGCCGAACGCTTTGCTGATCTCCTTTAGCGCTATGTACCCGACGGCTTGGTTATTGGCGTACCTAAATTTGTCCGAATCATTGGCGGCTTTCAGGGACGCAAGCGAGTCAATTCCAGCCCTAATTGAGGTCGCATCGTTCAATGGCTGAAGAATTTGAGCAATTGCCTTTAGCTCCTTATCGCGATCAGTGCCGCTCTTCGAAATTGCAAGCTCGATGGCATCCAATGCATCTTTGTACTGTTGAAGATTTTGGGGAGTAACAGCTGCTCCTCGATTTGGCGAAAGCTTTGGTGTGGTCACGGCTTCACCAAAATCAGGGCGGAAGAATTGAGCAAAGATCTCTACCGGAAGTTGATCCCAATAGAACATCAAGAGGGATTGAGCGCGATTCGTGTATGCCTCAGTTAGCTCTGGCTCCATTTTGTAGGCAACTTCAAACATATCAGCAGCCATTTTGTATTGGCGGCTCTCCAGATACGCTAAGGCAACGTCAAATTGAACTAGCGACTTCAAGACTGAAGGATCGTCTGCGATTTTTGCGGCCCGCGCTTTCGCCGTTGCATGGTCGGAATTCAATCTAAAGAGCCAGTCGCCGTCTCTCTTTCTCAGTCCGTCCAAGAACATGAGCATATCAATTACATCTTTTTTGGAGTAACCGAGCTTTTGCAAGTATTGTGCGCCGACGATGTCGGCCTCGTGCTCTTGCTGCCGGGTCATGAGAAGTTCGAGCTCTCTTGCCTTATAGACCCTAGAGTCAACATGGCCGCACGCTAGGTGGGCAACTTCGTGCGCGATTACAGCGCGAATCAGGCGGTGATCGTACTTGATGCTTTCAAGAAGTCCAGTAAAAACCACCATGATCGCTTGCGGCTTTTCGGTGCCAACTGCTTTCTCCGTTGATGCAAACGCGTTGACCTTATTGACCTTCTCGATGGAGCATTTGATCGGCCATTTGTAGTCCGAGTGCTTTTCGCTTACAGTTTCAAGCTCCCTAACCATTTTCTCAAGGTCGGCTTGTGTAAATGATTGAGCAAAAGAGGGCAACGACATTGTTTCCAAGGCTGCAAGGCAAACTGTGGCTCGCAGCAAATTATTGAAAATCGAAAATTGTTTCATACTCCCTCTGTTGATACGCAAAACGGTTTTTGGACGGACGGTAATTGGCATCGTTTCGATAGACTACCAAAAGTCCTATCTTCTGAAATTTATGGCATAACTACAAAACGTCGGAAATGTCAAATGTTTGTACCTAGTTATGCGCCGCCACCCATCGAAATTCCCGACAATGTTGCCGATGCGACGTATCAGGTGCGACTAAACTTTATTAGACGAGTCCTGCACTTTTTTGCCTTTGCAATCGCTTTTGCATTTGGAGTGAGCCTCATTCCAATTGGTTCGATGACTGTAGAGCTTCCAATTTTAGTAGCGTTCGGGCTTCTCATTGCGCTGAACTTAGTGCGAAACGTGGCCAAGGGCCGGAGAATGGAAGTGGTCGTTTCAACAGGCTTGCTGATCCCTATGCTGATCGCGCTGGGCTTCACGCTTCGGATGTTTCAGGTATCAGGTTGGCCGTGCTGGCCATTTTTTGCATCTTTCTTATTCGTTTGGCTTTACGGTGTCTTTTGCGGTCGGGATCTGAGTTTTATGGGAATGTTCGTCTTGCCGATGTCTGCCAGCTCGGCGACATGGATTTTCGGGGGGATTTTCGATTTGACAGGAAATTGGAGCTGGTGGCTTGGCACTTTGGTCAATGCCATCATCTTGCTCTATTTCGTTTATGATCTAGCAGCGTTGCTCACCCGAAGGCGTCTCGGAGAAGAGCCGGGGGCGGTCTGCGACTTGTTTCGCGACTCGCTCAATTTCACAACCTATTGGCTCCAGGTGTATTGGCATTGGCGAAAATATCCGCTTTGGCAACGATAAATATTCGATTAAAACTGCAAGGCGGGTAAGATGTGCAGTTAGAGATAGCCTAGAGGATGGTTTATATTCTTTCAAATCAACCGAATTTGTCTAAGTTTGTACACGTCTTATTTAAGTCCCGAAAACAGGTTAAAAACGAAAATGATAACACCGATTTTGCTCTCCATCATTGCCTCCGCAACGAATACCAGTCCGGCATTGCTGAACTCAGGTTTTTCAGCCGATAAGTTTTCTCAAGGTGCAACTGCAGCGCAAGCCAAGAAGGTTGAACTCTCCGTACTGGTTGCCGACAAACCAACGAGCGACCAGATGTCTGTTGCAGGAACCATCAAATTCACGGTTAGGGTGACCGCAAAAGACGCCATCAACAGCGTTGAGTTTTACGTCGGCGACGACATTCGCGACACCGATGGAAGTACGCCTTACGAATTTACTGTAGACACTTTGGGTGAAGCCGAGGGGCCGCTCAGAGTCACCTTTATCGCCTACACGTCAGAAGGCGATCAGGGCAAGAAGATACTCACTTTGAACGTGGACAACGGCGGCTCGAAAGGTGCAGAGTGGAATGTTGCTCAAGGCAACGACGCCCTCTCGATAAGTAAATGGGACGAAGCGATCCGATTCGGCAGAGTCGCCCTAAAGGTGAATGCGAACTTCAATCCGGCTCGCCTCCTGATGGCTCGTGCAAATATGGGCAAGGGCGCCTTCGATCAAGCTCAAAAGTATGCTGAGGATGCCGTAAGCAACGATCCAAAGTATTACGAAGCCGTTGACTTTCTAAGCAGTATTCACCTGCAACGCGCATTTGCAACTTTCAATCGCCCCGGCGGGAAGCGAGAGGAGACTCTGGCAACAATTCGACAAGCACTCAAAAGTGCCGTCGAGAATCGTAAAATTGTTCTTGACAATTCCCTAGAGAAACTTGGAGCGCCAACAGACGCCAATCGGTTAGCTGTGGCAAATATGGCGATCAGGGCAGGTCGGTATTCTGTAGCAATTTCAGCACTTTCCGACGCCTTCAAAAAGGACACATCCAACAGCGCACTTGCCAATCGAATTACCTACGCACAGCTCAGAAGCGGTCGCCTTGACGACGCTGCGGTCACAATGCAAGAGCATCAGCGATCAAACGGTTTAGATGGTTTTGGATATTCGCTTCTCGCTATTATTCAAACATTCAGAGGCGATGATGTAGCAGCCGACGAAGCGATGAAAGAGGCGATTCTTTCAGAGCCCGATAGCATTGGAATTCAAACCTCGCAAGCGTTTATTGCGCTAAAGCGCGGCAGAATGGACGTTATGGGATCCTTGATTAATCGGCTTGCAAAGGATCAAGGACAAAGAACAGAGGTTAACTTCTATCTTGCAACACTATATAACTCTGCGCAGAGATATGCCGATTCCAATCGAGCTTTTGAGCAGGCCGTTTTGGCTGAACCGACGAATTACGATATGTACGTTCAAAGGGGAAATGAAGCACTTGCTATTATCGCTGCTGGACGAGTCAACAGCGAAGAGCGGCAATACCAATATGATGTAGCTCGAACTTTTTATGACACTGCGTTAATTGCGAAGCCTGAATCTGCGGAAGCACTGACTGCGATTGCAATCATTGACATATTTGTAGGCAACAAAAATGCAGCTGCCTCCTATGC
>JANNJE010000062.1:0-1534 GCA_031405735.1 Armatimonadota bacterium
ATGACTTCTCACGTAACTCATTGCCGCAGTCACCGATTCCTTCATTACATCGCCTAGTTGTCCAGTAACGATGAGTCCCTTCGTGCCTGGCATCATCGTGGATTCTATAAACAAAATATCGCCACCTACCGGCGTCCAAGCAAGCCCGACTGCAACGCCTGGAACGAGTTCTCTTTCCAAAACTTCTTCAAATTGGAATCTGGGTACGCCAAGCCCCTTTTCAACAAATTTCCTAGTTACTTCGACTTTCGCTCTTCTTCCTTCGGCAAAGAGTCGGGTCGCTTTTCGTGTAACCGAAGCAATTTCGCGCTCCAAATTCCTTACGCCAGCTTCACGCGTATAGTTGGAGATCAGATATTGCAAGGCTGCATCCTGAAACTCAATGTGCTTAATCTTGAGTCCGTGTTCCTCGATTTGCTTTGGAACCAAATGGCGTTTTGCAATCTCAAGCTTTTCGTGCTCGGTATACCCGCCGAGTTCAATGATCTCCATTCGGTCACGCAACGGTGCGGGAATGGTATCGAGCCGATTCGCAGTTGTGATGAAAAACACATTGCTAAGGTCAAACGGTGAATCAATGTAGTGGTCTCGAAAAGTGCTGTTTTGCTCTGGATCAAGCACTTCGAGCAACGCGGAACTTGGGTCGCCCCGGAAATCGCTTCCCAACTTGTCAATTTCGTCGAGGACAAAGACTGGGTTGCTCGTTTCTGCCCGCCGAAGCCCCTGAATGATTTGGCCGGGCAGAGCACCGATATAGGTTCTGCGGTGGCCGCGAATTTCAGCTTCGTCACGCATTCCTCCAAGAGAAATTCTCACAAATTTCCGACCCATTGCATGTGAGATTGACCTGCCAAGGGAAGTCTTCCCAACTCCTGGAGGTCCGGTAAAGCAAAGGATCGGCTGGCGAATCTTCCCGTCTTTCTTTACCTTACGCACAGCCAGAAATTCGAGGATCCGCTCTTTCACTTTGTCTAAGCCGTAATGATCCGCATCCAACGTTTCCTTAACTGTCGGCAAATCCAAAATATCTTCCGTTGAATTTTGCCAAGGCAATATAACCATCCAATCTATATAAGTTCTCGCAACGGTGTATTCTGGTGCTCCGGGCGACATCCTTCTGAGCCGATCAAATTCTCGGTTGACCTCTTTTAGGGCTTCCGCAGACATGTTTGCCTTGTCAATTCGCTCCCTCAGCTCGTCTAGTTCTTCCCCTCTCTCATCGGTCTCGCCAAGTTCGCGCTGAATTGCCTTCAGTTGCTCTCGAAGGTAGTAGTCGCGTTGTGATTTGCTGAGTTCAGTGTTCACTTCGCTTTGAACTTTTGAGGTGAGTTCGAGGACGCGCACCTCCTTGCTAAGCATTTCTAACAGGAGTTTTAGGCGCTCATGGACATTCAGAGTCGTCAGTATCTGCTGTTTGTCTTCAACGCTAAGGGTCATGTGTGCGGCATCCCAGCATTGGGCCGTGACTTTGACTCGCGCATCTCCAGCACTTCGGTCTCGGCATAAATGGTATCGTTATGAAAGGTCGGGTTGG
>JANNJE010000063.1:0-12388 GCA_031405735.1 Armatimonadota bacterium
CTTCACGCAACAAATGGTGCTCTTGAAGCGGCGGGCTTTCGTTCCAACGAAGTCGAACTTACCTATTTAGCAACTAATTTTGCGAATCCAAACCCAGAAGATATTCCCAAACTCTTGAGGCTCTTGGATATGTTCGAAGATCTCGACGATGTGAAGGAAACTTACATCAATGTTGAACTCACCGAGGAGATGCTGCAACAAGCTTGAGTGAATCTGGCCGGATACCGTTTGCGACGCTTGCGCTCATTGGCATCAATATCGCCATGGCGTTCTTGGCATTTTTTGTGCCTGAAATGGTGGAGCGATTCGGATTCTATTCAGACTCGCCGTCCGTAATTTCAGCTTTAGTCAGCATTGTTTTACATCAGAATTTGCTACATTTGCTTGCAAATATGGTTTTCTTGGCTGCTGTTGGTCCCGCTGTTGAATTTGCAACAGGCGCCCTCCGGTTTGTGCTAATTCTTGTCTCAGGTGGAATTTGTGGCGTTTTACTGCATTGGATCGCTACGATGAATCAAGTTGCGCCAGTGCCGTTGATTGGGGCAAGCGGAGGAATTTCTGCTTGTGCAGCCTACTATAGCATTCGCTATGCACATCTTAGAGTCCCTATTGTGCCAAAAGTAGCGATTCCTATACTAGGAGTCGTCGGGCTTTGGCTCGGTTTGCAGGTGCTCGGGGCATTTCTAAGAATCGGAGATCCGAGCGGAGGGACTGCGTTTTGGGCACATATTGGCGGATTTGGATGCGGCACACTTTTGAGTCTTGCCTTTCGAGCACCAAAGCAAGCAAGCGTCCAATTTGGGCACCAAGTCTTAGATAGAATGAACGAGCGAAGTCCAGCTGCCACCATTGCGGCGGCAAAACAGCATCTCTCTTCCCACCCGACCGATGTCAAAGCACTCACCGAGCTTGCGTCGGCATACGAGCAAATAGGCGACGTTACTGGCGAATTGCCTGTGCTCAATCAGTTGCTTACCGTCGCAAACGGTCAATCGGCTTCAATAAGCATCAAGCGGCTTGTGGCCCTGGGAAGACTTACAGAGCTTTCTGCAATGAAAAGAATGAGGCTCGCGCACGATTTCGAGTCTTCGAACCGTGAACTAGCAGTGATAGTCCTTAGGTCTGTGATTGATGAGCCAGACAGCGAAGTTCAGCGGCCCGAAGCGATTCTGGCCTTGATTGAATTGCAGGATGAGCCAGAAACAGAATTGCTGAAGCAGCTTACTGACAAATACCCACTGCATCCGGCAACCGAACTGGCAAGAGTTCGAGGGTGGCTAACTTGAAAAAGTGGTGGCGGGCCAAACGGCACGGGATATACAGAGCGATTGGACGACCATTGATTAAGGCATTCTTGAGTACTGTCAAGGTTCGTTTTGTGAATCCAGAAATTGTCGAATCCTGCCAAACAGGCTATCTCATTAGCGGCCTGCACAAGAATGGTTTGGCGGCAGTACACATTTTCAGAAATCGGTCGTATTTCGTGATGGTCAGCCACTCTAGGGATGGTGATTTGCAGGCTCACCTATATGGCAGCTTCGGTTTCCGAATCATTCGGGGGAGTTCGAGCAAGGGAGGGGAACGGGCCACGATTGAGTTCATTCGGTTGCTTCGTTCAGAAAAGTGCGGGGTCGTAATGGCTGTTGACGGGCCAAAGGGGCCGCCTGAAATAGCAAAGGGCGGTGCAATCCTCATGGCGAAGAAGAGCGGTGCCGCGATCATCCCAGTCGGCTTTTGTGCAAATCGCCAATGGAGGCTAAACTCTTGGGACAAGTTTATGGTTCCAAAGCCGTTCAGCACTATTTTTTGCGTCTTTGGCGAACCCATATTCGTGCCGCAGGAGCTAGATGAGGAGAAATTTGAAGAATGTCGGCTCGCCCTTCAAGTGGCCATTTTGGAAGCAGAGAAAGTTGCGGTGTCTTCTGCCAAAAGCAAGAAATAGATCATGAATGAGCTCACACTGATTGACACGCATTGCCACTTAAACTTGCCCGAGGCATTTCCCGATCCTTATACGACTTTAAGGGCTGCAGAGGACCAGGGAGTGAAGGTTTGCATGGTAATCGGAGTTGATCGCGAATCCAACCTGCGAACGATTGAACTGGCAAATCAATACGATTCGATCTATTCGGTTGTAGGCTGGCATCCAAATTCGGCGGCAACTTGGAACAAAGAAGAGCAAGACATCCTCGCGAATCAGTTGCGCGAGCCCAGAGTCGTGGCGCTTGGCGAAATTGGCTTAGATTTCCATTGGGATCACGCCACTCGCGAGCAGCAGGAAAAGTGCCTTCTGGATCAGCTTGAGATGGCTAAAGAAGCAGACCTTCCAGTTGTCATCCACTGCAGAGAAGCGTGGGATGAACTTTTGGACATTCTTGAAAGGCAGCCTGTGCTTCCTTACCATTTCCATTGTTTTTCAGGAAATGATGTTCAAGCGAAACGATGCCTTGACTTAGGTGGCATTTTGGGTTTCGATGGCCCCATTACGTATAAGAAAAATACAGAACTTCGAAATCTGTTGGCTCAATTGCCCGCTGATCGAATCGTCATCGAGACAGATAGTCCTTATTTGTCGCCCGAGCCCGTAAGAAGCAAGCCTAATTCGCCTGGTAACTTGCCATTAGTGAACGCGATGTTGGCATCAGCAAGAGGGAGTTCGATCGAAGAATCTGCGCGATTAACGACGGAAAATGCTTGTCGTTTCTATCGGATTCCACTTCCCAGCTAGAGTGTGCCGTCTGAGGTTGCCCCGCCATCCGGTTCTGGTGTTGGCGGTTCTGGAGACTCATCCAGCGGCGGATCGCTAACAGGAGCAGATTGCTCAGGATCAACTGGAGGCTTTGGCTTAGGGCGCCGACGCGAAGGCTGCTTAACTTTTTGGGCAGTAACCTCGATCTTTGGCTCGCCTATAGATTTATTATGCTTTTCTTCCGCAGGTTCAACGACTGTAGGTTTTGTAGTCGTGTCAACTCGGCCCATAAACGAATTTGCCACTTTCGGACCGACTAGAAAAAAGCCGATTGCTGCGAGCCCGACAGGGATCACAACCCACTTCACAAATGCAACCGCAATAGCGCCGCCATTTTGCCGCATAGTTATATTCTAGCAGACAGGTACTCTGAATCCAAGATGCCAGTTAGCGTCCGTTTGGACACATTAGCCATTTCTTGCAATTTTGGCGAGCCTGTTCTGCCTCCTGCTTCTGATTATTGGCACGATTCTAAAACGCATTATCCCTATCAGCGGTTCCTCGAATCGAAAGAAGTGATTCAAAGGACGATTCGGATCCTGGTTGTAGAAAATTCGTACGTTGAGTACAGTTTCTTCCCCGAATTCGGCTGCCGCTTAGTCGGCATTCGAGACAAGCGAACGGGAAAGTGGGCGCTTGATCTTCCTCATGAGATTATTCTGGTCAAAGGCGATTGGGATCATGGAGTGTCCTTTGGCACCCTTGAATTGTCTAGTTTTGCACCTGATTCCACAGACTTTGAAGTAGAGCACGACAATGATTCCGAGGACGTGGCATCTGTAGTTTTCTACGAAACATTGCCAATCCTCCAAGTTTCCTGTCAGGTTAGAATTTCTTTGAATTCCGATTCGCCATGGCTTGATGTTGATTGTTCGATGGTAAATCGCGCGATGTCTTGCTGTCAAGTTGAAACTGGAATTGGGATCAGCAGTTCAGGGCAAACAAGCGCAGTTTATGGCAAAGACTGGCTATGCGTTTCGCAAAGGGGCGATGATTCCTGGCTTTCTATCCGCTTCTTTGAAGGCGATTTCACCGAAACTCGGCGAAGTGATCGTTCAACTGAACTTGTTAGATTGAATTCAAGTCACGTTTTGGCTGGGGCGATGAACGACAATTGGAGCCTATCTCTTTGCCTCCTTACTGGTATTGCCAATGTTGACTTTTTGACAGAAGAATTCGGAATTGGGGTCGCGGAAAGCAAACTGACTATCGTTTCACAATTTGGCAAGCCGAAGTGCCAAATTCAGTTGACTTCTGTGAAGGGCGAGTCGTTTCAATCAGCTGCCGATCTTTATTCTGAACAACCATTTCAAGCATCGCTCCTAGGAATTGGCGAACTTGCCTCCATTTCAATCAGCCATGGGGAGGAGCATTTTCAGCACTCCTTTGAAAATCAGCGTGCAATGTGCCTCAAAGAAGGCCAGTTGTGCAAGTTAGGGATCGAAGAAGTCGCATTTTGGACCGGCTCGAAGGCGATTCAAGAAGCCATAGAATTGATTAATTTAGGCCAAGACCCGTCAGTTTGCGCAAGGGCTGCCCTGATTCACGCCGGAGACCGGGCTATAGCAAACACTATATTGTCGATCCACACTTGTAGAGATTCGGACTGGGACGCCAGCTTGGCGCATCTGGACCAGGCCCTCGCTCACGAGGCTTCGAACGGGCTATTGTGGTGGATGCGAGCGGTGATCAATCGCCAGCGAGCTCAGAGCGATGATCAGCCAGACCGATTGAATGCCCATTTTCTTTTGCCGATGGAGCCGGCCCTGCGCGCAGAGGCGTTTCTTTCCCAAGCTGCCGTTACGTCAATGGACCCGATTCCTTTAATTGCTTCAGTTGCTCTTCATCAGTGGGCGGCGGCGGAAATTGCCGCTCTGTATTGGAATCTTGGTTTGTTTCGAGACGTAGTTCGCTGGGTTGATGAATGTTGTCGGCATAGAGAGTCGTCTTGGCTGCGAATCGTATATGCTGCGGCTTATCTGAAACTTAAGGGCAAAGAGATGGAAACCCATACTCAGCTTCAATTTGCGAAACGTGTTGGGATTGGAGCGCCATTTCCGACGACTGAAATGGAGTTCCGAATTCTTGACGAGTTGAGAAAGAGATTTCCTGGCATTGAAATTCTTGAACAGTGGAACGAACTGGTTCAACGGGTTCGCTAGATCTGCAAATTGAGAACACTTTCAGTTGTCTTGAAATGAACTTTGGCGAATCGTCGCAAACCTGCTTCGCCATGCTTTGCCAATACTCGTTTCCCTGCTTCGATGACAGCGCTCGATGCTCCCTTTGGCAAGTCTATTCCGCCCTCTTCGCTCAAACGTTTGAGTCTGCGCAAAAACTCTGCACGAGCCAGAATCGAAGCTGCGGCAACAGCAATATCTTCTTCAGCGCGGACTTTGGATTCGAGCCGAACTGACAATCCCTTTTGTTTTAACAGCCACTCAATTGTCGAAGAATCTCCGAAACGATCTGAGATTGCGAATTCGGATTCCTGAATTTTGAGCACATTTTCGATAGCTTGAGCATGTCCCCAAGAAAGAATTTTGTTCAGATTCTTATGCTTATTGTGAAGCTCGTTGTACTTTTCCGGGCCGATTGCAACGATACTATGCGGGCAAGTTCGTTTGATCGTTTCTGCGAGCTGCAGTGCGAGCTTGTCAGTTAGTTTTTTCGAATCTTTGACGCCGTCAAGTTCTGCCATGTGCCAATCGGCGACATAGCATGCTGCAATTACAAGCGGCCCAAAATAGTCCCCCTTGCCGCTTTCGTCAATTCCGATGTGGCCCTGATTCATTTTTTTGGAGGAAAAGGAACGTGGGGTTGGGGAATCCAGACTCCCTCCCCAACCCCTCCCTCTTTCTCGTTCCTTAAAAAAGGGAGGGACTAGCTTCCAATTTCTACCTTACTTCGGCGGAATCTTAGGAAACGCCGGACGTTTCGAGACTGGCTTGTATTTCTTCAGCTCTTCGAGCAAATAAGCGACGCCTCGTTCAATCTGGAGGTCCCGCCCTTGAACTAACATATCGGGCCGAAGGTCAACATCAATGTCAGGATCAACGCCCTTGTTTTCAGCTATGAACTCGCCATTCCTATGGTCGTAAATTCCAAATTCTGGTGCAGTAACGGAACCTCCGTCAATAAGCGGAATTCCGCCGCGAATTCCAACTAATCCGCCCCAAGTTCGGGTTCCAATCAGCGGTCCAAGTTTTGCCTGGCGGAACAGGAATGGAAAGAAGTCTCCACCCGATCCCGCGTAGCCATTGATTAATAACGCTTTCGGGCCCTCGATGGAAACTGCATCATTCCAGTCCACACCGTTTCGATCAACAATTCTGGCTTTTGTCGTTCGTGCCAAGGTGTCGACAAACCACGGCTGAATGAATCCGCCACCGTTGTATCGCTCGTCTACGAGAAGCGCTTCTTTGTCCGTGTTCCCGTAAAAGCCCTTAATGATGCCTACGGCTCCATCCGTTGATGTGTTCGTGACATGGAAGTACCCAATTCTGCCTCCACCCAACTTTTCGACCATCTTTCGATTTGATTCCACCCACTCGGTGTATCGAATCGCGGATTCGTCGGCAACAGGACGGACCCGGACAGTTCGCGCTCCGGTATCTGAGGGCGTTGAGTTAACTGTTAGCACAACGGTCCGCCCGACTTTGCCTACCAAAAGCGAGTTAGGATTTGTCGAAGCAGAAACAGGCTTTCCATCAATTGCAAGCAGGTACTCGCCTTCAGCAATTCCAAGTCCAGGCTCACCGAGTGGAGAGCGCAGAGATTCCTCGTAGTTTGCTCCTGGATAAATCTTCTTGAAGCGCACTTTGCCATTCGACACTTCATAATCTGCTCCCAGAAGTCCAGTTGGAACAGGGTTAGGGTTTGGAGAACCGAATCCTTGAACGTATGCATGTCCTGTCTCCAATTCACCAATCAGCAAACCAAGTACATAAGCGATGTCCAGCCGATTGTTGACTGACGGCAAATACCGTTCGTACAGCTTGCCAATCGCTGCCCAATCGGCTCCGTTCATGGCGCCGTTATAGAAGAAATCGCGTTCATATCGCCAAACTTCCCAGAACATCTGCTTCCATTCAGCGCGAGGATCAACGACCATTTCCACGTTGCCCATGTTCACTCGGCCAGCACCAGGCTGAAGCCCGGGCCGCAAGTCTTGAATATAAATTTGACCACCATTCGAAAAGGCGATCTTTGTATTAGCAGGATTCAAAGAAATCTGTGCTGGGAATGCAAAAATGGTTTGAATTTCACGTGACTTTATGTCGAATTTCTGCAAACCACCCGGGCCAGCAAAAAGCAACCCTTCGTTTAGACCTGCAATAAGTCCGTAATTTGAAGGCGGGACAGGAAGGGGCAAAGCCCTCTCCGCGAGACCGGCCCAATCAATTTTCACAGTGACGGGCCCAGGAGCAGGCGGTGCTGCGGCCGCCGCATTTTCCTCGTCAACTGGCAATTGGAACGGGTTTGCAAGGTCCTTTGTCAATGGAATCGCGTAGATTCTGGCAGCTTCCTCAACCTTCAAACTGAACTCAAATAAGCCGAAAGATGGGTTGAAAGTGCGATTTGAAACAAAGTACAAATACTTTCCAGATGCATCAAAAGCCACGTCCACATCGGGAAACGAACCGTCAGTAACCTGCGTAGATTGTCCAGTTGCAACTTCGTATAGCTTGACGCGACCGAATTGCTTGACATCGTTTTCAATCACAGCAATCCACTTGCTATCTGGCGACCAAGCAAAATTTGGAATGCCCTGATATTTGTCCTTGACAACACTAGTTAGCTTTTTGGATTCGACTTCGACCATGTAGAGCCCGTAATCGCGGGTTGGAAAAGTGATGTACTTGCCATCCGGTGACCAGTTGACTCCAAGTGGATTTAGACTTGCTGCCGTCGTTAGCTGGGTAGCTGCGCCGCCCATTTGAGGTCGAACATAAAGCTGGTAATCGCCTGAGACGTCGCTGAAATAGGCAATTGTCTTTCCATCAGGAGACCACGCTGGAAGTCTTTCCCGTGCCCCTGAAGATTCCGTCAAATTTCGAGTTTCGCCATTCTTAGCGGGAACGCTGAAGAGCTCTCCCCTCGCCATGATTGCAATTCGATTTCCACTTGGTGAAAGCGAGAAACCGTCAATATTAGTTTCCAGTTTGCGAAGCTGTGGACGTGAACCCCAATTATCTGAAACTATCGCTGGCGTGATCGCCTCGACCTTTTCAGAAGTTATATCGAATTTGTAGAGCAAGCCGTCGCGTTCAAAAGCAATTGACTTTCCATCATTTGACGGCCATCGAATGTCGGCGTCCTTGAATTCCGTTAGCTGAGATTCGCGCTTTGAACCTAAATCATATTTGTAAAGGTTCATCGTGCGTAAGTTTTTGTCGCTGATGAAATAAACAGAGTTGCCGATTGACATCGGAAAAGCGGACATTTCGCGCTTGTGGGGCAATTCAGAATATGTGTTGGTCTTAATATTGTACAGGCTGATGTAAGGCTGCATGCCGCCCCGGTAGTTTCTCCACCACTGGTTTGAACCAGGAAATCGTTGGTAAACGACTGTATTGCCATCAGGAGAAATCGTGCCTTGATGAATCTCTAAGATCGGAGTAGTTTCAGGAATCCCGCCCTTCGGATCAATAGTTAAGAGGCGTGGAATTTGCCCTTTGAAGCCGCCATAGCTCGTTATGTAGGCAATTTTCCCCTCCGGTGTCCAATCAACCGCATAATCTGCACCAGACTCGAACGTAAGGCGTTTTGGCTCGCCACCGACGGCAGGAATGACGAAAAGGTCTGGGTTGCCATCGTACACACCGGTAAATGCGATCCATTTTCCATCGGGCGAGAACTTCGCGCGAAGTTCTTCGCCTGGATGCGTGGTTAGGCGCTGAGAAATGCCACTTCCGGTCCATTTCCAAAGGTCTCCGGCATAGGTAAAGACAACGGAATCGCCGTTGATGTCTGGGTATCGCAAAAGGCGCAAGTCGGATTGAACCTGGCCAAGAGAAAGCGTTGTTAGGGCAGTTAAAAGCAACGATGTCAAGATAATTCTCCTCCCTTATCGGGTCAATTCATTATGGAACGAATGTCCAGGTAATTGGGTTGCGGCTTAGGAAGAGCACCGGAATGGTTACCGCTCATCCCCTACCCGCCACAATTTCCCGCCATTTTGCTTCTCGCGCCAGGCATCCCTCCAAACATGTACGTTGACTGGCTCGATTTTTGGAAGCGGCTTTCGCATTTCCGCATTCGGTAGTTCGGGAAAGGGTTTAGAAGGAAGGGTTTGGTACCAATATGCGACTGTTGCCAGTTCTAAAGTCAACACATTTGCATGGCCGTGTTCAATGGATGCTCGAACGCTTTTTTGGAACCGAATCGGGTCTTCGATATGGAATCGGTAGCAATGCGTTCTCCCGAGCCAGCCAAAAAGCGGATCGTCGTTGTTCCTTCCAGGGGCATAAGCAGTTCCGAAAAAGGGATGGCAATAGACCTCGTCGGGACTCCAGCTTTGGTTGAAGTAATCCTCTGTTCCGGTTCCGTGCGCTGAACCCGGCCAGGGCTCGCCATCAATGAGGAACATGTCGTCGCCTTCGCCATACCAGACTGGCGTTGGCGAATGGACATAGTAGTTCACACCAACGAAATGCCCTGTGCCTTCGGCTTCAAAAAAGAGATAGTTGTTCTTATCCGACGGGTTCTTAGGCGTTTCACCCAGGATCGCCCATTCGTTTTCTCGGTCGCCAAAATCCGACTCTGGTGTCGTGATTTCTTGGTTGTACCAAGCATGGAACCGACCGATATCATCGCCGACTGAAGCATGTTCTTCAAAATCAACATAATAGTAAAAGGCACCTACAGGAATGTCGCTTTCATTCTCAAGTGTGATTCGTGCATTGCTCCCAAACGGCATAGGAAAATAGCAGACCAAAGCGTTTCCGTCCCTTGGGGCGGCAGCTAGAGGCAAAGAAACATAGTTGTATTTCAGCCCCCAACCTTGTCCGAAGAAGTCACCAATGGGAGCCTCGACACTCGCATGCTCTTGCCCATCCCAATACATTCGGAGCACCAAGTTCTTTCGGCAAAATTCGTCCTTTGAACTTATCGTGATCCAAATATGAGTGATTACTCCTGCTCCTTCAATGTCGCAAAGAGTTAATGTTTCTCGTGCCGGGATATCGGTGTGATCTCGGTTTCCACCCGTTCGGTCGTAGCTGGAAATTCGCTTTGTGCGAACGGGAATGATTTTGGCGAGATTCGAAAGCGGACTCATTGTTTTTCGAGCCTACCCGCGCATTTCACTCTAAAATTTCGAATGGTCACTATGAACTGTAAAATGATGATTTTAGTCTCTCGCAAAGGCGCAAAGCTCGCAAATTTGTCCTGCGTACCTCCGCGTCCTACACGTGAAAAAGGCAAGCTGGAAATCTCTCGTATCGGCTATACAATTTCACAGAATTGCCTTTGCGAACTTTGCGAGACATTTAAGCAACTTCCAATGCAGGATGACTGCCGCCTCATTCAGAATCAGAGAACATGGAAGCTGGCAAGCCGTTTTCAGCGTGGTGGATTGGGCCAGCTTATGACCCAAGGCAAGACCTTGGCTTCTTTGAGTTTGCACTAGAGTTTGAACTTGAATCGGTTCCTGATTCGCTGATCGCACGAGTTTCTGCGGACCAGAGATACACATTATTGGTCAACGGCGAAATCTGCTTGCGCGGCCCACAACGCGGGGATGACCAACACTGGTTCTTTGAGACAATTGACCTTGCTCCATACCTAAAAACGGGCTCCAATAGGATTGTCGGCGAGGTTACGAACTTTGGATGGATGGCACCTATGGCACAGCATTCAGTTCGAACTGCGTTCCTTTTTGAGGCAGAAGAGCCGTTTTCTCACCTGTCAACTTCTAATGACTGGCAAGTTCGACGCAGACTAGATCGGGACTTCGCGATGATGAGCGAAGGGATCGGCGAATATTACGTTGATGTTGGGCCAGGTGAGATTTATTCAATTTTTGGCAATGTTGAGCATGAGGCATGGCGTCCCGCGCATCGAATTTGTCGAGCGGAGATTCGGGGGGAAGTCGGAGGCGGTTCTCCCTGGAATCTAATTCCGAGGAGTATCCCAAACGAGTCATTTGGAGAAGTCGCATCTCCACAGACAACCACAAGAAGGAACGACGGTAGCTGTTTCGAACTTAGTGAAAGCTCATTTCGAATTAAATCAAACGACGAGTTCATCTTGGACTTTGGCGAGATCGTTGTTGGTTACCCATCAATTTGGCTCTGCCATACAAAGCCAATTGTTGGCGATGTGCGAATCACTTATTGCGAATCGCTCTTTGATGATTCTGGAGCGAAGGGCAACAGAAACGACATTGAAGGCAAGTCGGTCACTGGCTATGAGGACTTGATCCAATTTCGAGGAGGCGATAGTGCTTCAATCAACACTTCGTGGTTAAGGACATTTCGATACATTTTTTTGAAATCAGATGTTGATATCGAAGATTGCAAGTTCGAAGTCTATCGAACCGGATATCCGATGCAGGTCGAGGCAAAATTTGACTGTAACGAGCCTACAGTACGACCGATCTGGGATATGTGCATCCGAACATTAAAGCTCTGCGCGGGAGAGACTTACTACGATTGCCCCTATTACGAACAGCTTCAATACATCGGCGACACGAGGCTCCAGGCACTCATCGGCTACTACCTTTCGCGAGATCGCACTCTCCAAAGGAATGCTATAGAACAGTTCCATTGGTCAATTCTGGAAAACGGGCTGACCCAATCGCGCTATACGAGCCGCCAAATGCAGGTAATTCCGCCATTCAGCCTGTGGTGGGTGGTGATGATCTACGATGCCTGGATGCACGTTCCTGGATTTGACCCTAAGAAATACATTCACGGCGCGAAAGGTGTCTTGGAAGCTTATCAAAGGGTGTGCGACAGCGAACTAGAACCGTTTTGGTGCTTCGGGGATTGGGTTCCAGAATGGAAATGGGGGGTGCCTCCTGGTGGACCGAATGCGGAAATGCACTTGATTCTGCTTGAAATGGCGAAGTGGTGCTTTGAGCAATTGCAGGTACCTGTAGATTCAAGAGGTCAGATAGGACCTATTGGACAAATGAGTCCTTTAAGTCCTTTCCGTCCTATTCGCCCTAAAAAACCTACGACAACGACGGACACAACCGAACACGCCGAAGCACTTTGGCGCTACGCGCAAACCCTTTCTGGCCAGAACCCCGACCCGTGGGATGAAGAAATTCTCAAAAATGCGCCCCGATGCACTTACTTTTGGCAATATGTAAAGCATGTTGGGATGCAACCCAACGACTACGGTGCCCTCCTGGAACCATGGCGAGAAATGCTCGCAATTGGACTCACTACAACGCCAGAAACCCCAGAACCAACCCGATCGGATTGCCACGGATGGTCGGCGCACCCTCCGCTCAGTTTGCTTCAATTGGTCGCTGGAGTTACAAGTATCGCTTCTGGATGGTCGAAAGTCCGTATTGCACCTCGCCCAGGCTCTCTTTCACGATTCAGAGCGGTCATTCCTCACCCATCTGGTGATATTGAAGTTGAAAATTCAGATGAGTATTCCAAATATCTTGCAACTATAATT
>JANNJE010000064.1:0-1932 GCA_031405735.1 Armatimonadota bacterium
CCAGTTAAGGCCCGACCAAGAGAAGTCGCAATGAACCCGAGCAGCCGAAGCGCCAAGCTTCGCTCGCTACGTCGACAGCCCCTCGCCACTCGCTAACACCAGGGAGACAAACATGAGTCCAATACCTCTCCCATAGTCACCAACAACTAGAGCGCGAAATCCGCGCTCGACAAGATTAGAGCGTGCAAAAGCTCGCGAACGAATTCTGATTCGATTGTTTGCCTTCGTTTCAATTTCTGGCGCAACATTTTTGGCTTCGAGCCTTACAGGAAATGTGATGTTGGAACAAGCACGATCAGACGGCAAGAAGGCACTTCGAACGACATTAGCGGCTCAAGAGCAGCAGGCGACCCTTCAAAGACAGGTGATCGCGTTGACTTCGGGTCGAAAGATAGCGAATTGGGCGAGAATCCACGGCTATGTAGCGACAGAGTATGGCGTCCAAACGTCATCAAGGAATAGTCGTGTCGCGTTCAACAGATAAGTCAAAGCCTATCAACTATTTGCCAGGCATAGCTGTCCTTGCTTTCGTTGCTGTCGCCGCAACACAAGGGCATAAGCAAATTGTTGCAAGCACAGAGATTCTAGAGCGCGGCGAAAAGAGCGGCAAGTACATTTTCACAGCCATTGACGAGCCCAAAAGAGGCACGGTTTATACTTCGGACGGCGAGATAGCCGCTCAAAACGAAAATTCAGCTACCGTAGGGATTCGCTTCGACCGAGTGCCGAACAGTGTCGGCTTCTTCATGGCTGTAAGCGAAGCAACCGGTATTTCGGCAACAGAACTCGAGTGCTTGGCTGCCGATTCAACGATTCGCAGCAGGATTTGGCGACCAAGATTGAGCCCCGAACAAGTTCGCAGCCTTGAAAAAGTGCGTACGGGCTGGAGGGCCGACGGACTCTCAATCCATCGAGGTGGAGTACGAGAATATCCACTGGGCGCTGCAGCATCGAGCATTTTGGGCGGGATAACAGAAGGCGGAGCCAAATTTGGTCTTGAGAGTTCTTTCAATCCTGTATTGGCAGGAACTCCTGGAAAGACGGTCGGAATGGTGGACCGGGATGGCTCATTTCTTCCGATGCGATTGGACCGCTCCTCGGTTAAGCGAGTGGATGGCCAATCCGTTACGCTGACCATCGATAGCGAGCTTCAAATTTGCGCAAGTCAAGCAATCAGAAGGGCGGTTGAGTCGAATAATGCTTCTTCGGGAACTGCTATTGTTTTCGATCCTGCGACCGGCGACTTGCTTGCCATGGCAAATTGGCCGAGTTTTGATCCTGATGAGCCGCTAAATGAAGCGGGCGATTCAGGCGTAGCAGCCGGAATGAATCCAAATTATATGTTGGCTTGGGAACCGGGTTCGACATTTAAGATTTTGACGCTCGCAAAAGGGCTAGATATGGGCGTCGTGAACTTAGAAGACACAGTTTCGTGTACTGGCACAATTCAGGTTTGGACTGGCAAGAAAATCGGTTGCGCGATGCATAAAGGGATGAGGGCTCATGGCACTCTTGATTCGACCGCAGCCATTGCCCGAAGTTGCAACGTTACCGCCTCCATTTGGGCAAAGAAAATTGGTCATCCGGCAATGACTCAATATTTGGAAGATTTAGGGCTCGTCTCAAAGACAAAGCTCGGATTGCCGGGAGAACGAGCTGGCTCCTACTACCGAAAAGAGCATGCGAAGGGACTCCAACTTGCGCTATTCGGGTTTGGGCAGTCGTTGAATGTTACGCCGGTTGGGCTGGTTGCCGCATTTGGAACTTTGGCAAACGGCGGGGTTCGAATGGAGCCTCGGATCGTGAAATCGGTTCGACACGATGCACCAAGGCAAGCGGTGGCGCATGCCCGTCGATGACTTTGCGCTCGTGCGGGGAGCGACGGAGCCGATCACCTCAAAGCAGACGGCGGAACGCGTCTGGGAACCGAAG
>JANNJE010000065.1:0-2604 GCA_031405735.1 Armatimonadota bacterium
GGGCGCCAATAGCTGCTCCGCAGACCAAACGGCCATTGTCGTCCTTTGTTGAATTGGGATGTCGCTTCACCTTTAGAATGTCTTTAATGGTGATCAGTCCAACTAAGTGGCGATTCTCATCCACAATGGGCAGTTTTTCAATTCTGTGATGAGAAAGAATCTGTTCGGCAATTTCCAAATCTGTTCCTACAGAAGCTGTAATCAGGCCTTTCTTGGTCATTCGCTCTCGAATCAGCTTTGTGAAATCCGTTTCGAAGCGAATATCACGATGGGTAAGAATTCCGACAAGCTTGCCCTTTTTGTCAACAATTGGAACGCCTGAAATATGAAAATGATCCATCAAAGCGATGGCTTCGGAGATCGGTTTATCAGGCTCCAATTTGATTGGATTCGTGATAACCCCGTGCTCGCTACGTTTGACTCGATCAACAGCTTCAGCCTGCTGGTCAATGCTTAAATTTCGATGAATGACTCCAACACCACCCTCACGAGCCATCGCAATAGCTAGCCTTGCATCTGTAACCGTGTCCATTGGTGCGGAAACAATTGGGATATGGAGCCGTATTCCGGGCAAAAAAGGCGTCGAGAGGTCAACTTCTGAGGGCAGCACTTGGGTTTGCTGCGGGATAAGTAGTACGTCGTCGAAACTGAGACCTTCACGAAAAACCGGCATAAATTGTTCCTGGATTTTCAATTCAGTTTGGCAGGTTCGGCACCTCATGAGCAAGGGAGGGTCAACCTGGTATTTTAACTGAATTTGGTCGCTTTCGCCGAGGTCCGGACTTTTCTCGGATACACTTTGACTTCAACCTGAACGGAATGGGCTTGCCTTTCCTTCTAATAATTAACGAGTGGCAATTTCGGGCGGCAAAGGAAAAAGAATGAAAAGAACATTTTTGATTGGATCGGGACTCTTAGCACTTTCGATGACGGCCAGCGCCCAGCTTAAATCCACGCTTTACGCATCCGGCTTTTCCCTTCCTATCGCTATGGTGCAAGACCCCACAAATACCACAAGGCAATTTGTGATTCAGCAACGGGGACTTGTCAGATGCGTGATAAACGGAGTAGTTCAGGGCACAAATGCACTAAGTTTAGTTGGAACCGTTTCGACTGCTGGTTCAGAAAAAGGCTTGCTGGGAATGTGTTTCGATCCGAATTACGCAAAGAATGGAATCGTGTATTTTTACTACACATCTGGTAACACTTCTGGTTCTACTACTAGCTGGATTTCAAAGGTTCAGCGGAATATCGCAAATCCAAACCTATTCGATTTCGGAACACTTGATCCAATTTTTACGCTTGCCCAGCCATTCGAGAATCACAATGGAGGCACGATCAGATTCGGTGCTGACGGGTTCATGTACGTCGGCCTCGGTGATGGAGGATCGGGGGGCGATCCAGGCGATCGAGCACAGAATCTTACAAATCTCCTCGGAAAGATGCTGCGAATCGACCCTTCTTCCGATGCATATCCGGGTGACGCAAATAAGGACTATGCGATTCCTCCGGGGCAGCCTTTCAGTGGCACATGGGGGACATTGGGGCCAGAAATTTGGGCGATAGGCCTTCGCAATCCTTGGAAGTGGAGCTTTGACAACCAAGCGATGCTTGGAACGGGCGGACTTTGGATAGCCGACGTTGGGCAAAGCGCATGGGAGGAAATTGACTATTCGCCATTGAATGCTTCAGCGCGCAATTACGGATGGAGGCGGAGGGAAGGTTACGTCAATTTTACAACCACTACTGGCCCGAATACAAATTACCAAGACCCGATTTGGGTTTACAATCATACTGTCGGTGCTTCAATTACTGGCGGATATGTATATCGCGGCCTAAAGCTTGGCGATCATTTTGGAAAGTATTTCTTTGCTGATTATGTTTCTAGCCGAATGTGGTCATTGATACCGACTTACAGTTTGTCAACAGGCGAGGCAATCAACGCCATTTCGTCCGACGTTACGGAACTTACGAGCGATTTGGCGATACCCAGCACTACTTTGAGTTCCATAGACGTTGACGCAGCTGGGGAGCTTTACTACGTTGGCTATGGGAACGGTAGCATTTACCGTATTGACCCAGAAGACCAAGCTTGGGTTACGGATTACAGCAGTTCGCAAATAGTTGTAACGCAGGGCCAGCTTCGCAGTTTTTCCGCTCCAGACGATAAGCTCTTCGCATATCGAGCGACCTTTGCGCAGGAAGTCATTGACGGAGATGCGGGAGTTCTTAGGGTTGGATTCACTCATAACAAGGAAAGCGTAAGTACAATTCAAGTCAAATTAGTAGCGAAGACTAATCAGCCTTCGGGGGCAAGCGGAAGAATCGCAATTCGAAATTGGACCACAAAGCGACTCGACATGATTCACAACTTTTCCATGACATCGACATTGCAAACCTATAATTCGATTGCAATTACATCTGCAAACCACATTCGTGCAGGAGACAATCGAATCGAAGTTGTCGTCTTGGGCAATTCGCAGTTGGCATTGGTCTATCCGGTAACGACTTCAATTGATCAAGTCAAAGTTACTGTGAATTAGAGATATTGGGAGTGCTCGGGCTTGACCGAGCTTTTCCGAATCAGACAAAGCTCGGTCAAGC
>JANNJE010000066.1:0-3020 GCA_031405735.1 Armatimonadota bacterium
CCGCACCCTTGTGGGGTGCAAGAATCCGAACTATGCTTTTCTCAATGTTCACATAGTGGCTGGCGGATTGCAGTTTGTGGTCGGCGGGACGCCAGACCGACCCAGATACGGGCGAGACGCCACGCGCTCCTTGGGCTGCGCAACATCCCCCATACCCCGCACCCTTCCCAACACTGATACAATGATCCTAATGTCTACGGGCAAAATAGTTGTGGGGGTTACGGGTGCAAGCGGCGCGATATATGCTCAGAGATTCTTACGCTTTGCAGCGAAAAAGTTTGACGAAGTCTTTCTCATCCTCTCCTCTCAAGCAGAGCAGGTAGCTTCCGTAGAGCTTGGAATTACCATTTCACGAGAAAACCTCGATTTTGAAAAATGGCTAGGCGAACCGTTTGAAAATGTCCGAATTCTCGACGAAAAGAACTACTTCACACCTCCTGCAAGCGGCTCGTTTCGGCATGATGGAATGGTGATCATTCCATGCAGCATGGGAACGGCGGGGCGAATTGCCAACGGCATTTCTAACGACCTCTTGACCCGTGCCGCCGACGTTTGCCTCAAAGAAAAGAGAAAGCTGATTCTTGTTCCAAGGGAGATGCCCTGGAACCTGATCCATCTGCGAAACATGACCCAACTTGCTGAAGCTGGCGCTTCCATCCTTCCTGCATCGCCTGCCTGGTACACCAATCCGCGATCTTTAGAGGATTTGGCAGATACCGTCGTTGCTAGGGTGTTTCAGTCTCTAGGAGTTGACCAAGATTTGCAGAAAGAATGGATGGGGGAGGACTTTGGGAGAGCGCGGGCTTGACCGCGCTTTTCAAAAATGAAGAAGCTCCAAAACCGTATCGTTCTTGCTGGCGGCACTGGCGATCTTGGAAAAGCCTTGATCTCCCACTTTCGCTCGATTGGAATGTCGTCCGTGGTCTTGAGCCGAAGCGGAAACCCAGTCTCTGGAGCCGTCAAATCAGTCAAATGGCTAGATGGTTCTGATGGATGGAAACTAGAACTAGAAGGCGTGTTGGCAGTAGTCAATCTTTGCGGCGAGCCGATAGCACAGCTATGGACTCCCGATGGACTGAAAAGAATTCGATCCTCCAGAATCTGGCCAACTCATGAAATTGGCAGTGCTTTGCAAACCGCCAAGAATCCGCCGCGAATATGGATCAACATGAGCGGCATCGGCTACTACGGAAATCGCGGCGAAGAGGAACTGAGTGAATCTTCACTGGTAGGCGTTGGCCCCATTTCCGAGATATGCAAAGATTGGGAGGGTACGGCTGTTTCGTCGTGCCCAACCAAGGTGAAGCTTGCAATTCTGAGAGCTGGAGTCGTCTTTCAACCAGACTCCGGATATTTGAACGAGCTCGTGAAAGCAACGAAACGTGGAATGGGCGGCAGAATCGGTACGGGCCAGCAGTGGATATCTTGGATTGGCATCAATGATTTTTGCAGGGCGGTTCAGTTCGTCATCGAAAACGAGTTGGATGGGTCAATCAATTTGTGCGCCCCGAATCCAGTCCGCCAAGCCGAACTTTCAAAATCCATGGTCGCAATGACTGGGGCCATCTTCGCTCCGCCAGCACCAGGATTCGTAGTAAGGCTTATCTCACCGAAAATGGGGGTCGAGCCCGACTTGATTTTGGGAAGCACGAAGGTTTTGCCAAAGCGGCTAGTTTCATCTGGATTCGCATTCGCAAACCCGAATCTATCGGATTTGAATCTCAAATTCTCCAAATGACTTGTTGCAAAAATCTGGAACAGATTTGAACCAAAAAGTGTTATGAATATGTAACAGGGTCAATCTGAACAAACCCGAACAAAACAGAAAATGAGCACAGTAAAAGTTGGAATCTTGTTAGTCGCGCTTACAGCGCTATTTGTCTTTATCGGCCAGATGGTCGGTGGGCAGCTAGGCATGTTTGTCGCTCTTGGCATCGCAATAGTCATGAACATCGGAACCTATTGGTTCAGTGACAAACTTGTTTTGAAAATGACTCGCGCAGAACCTGTAGACCCGGCCAAAGCTCCCGAACTCGTTGCGATGATCGAACGACTTTCCAAGCGAGCAGGAATTCCTACGCCGAGGCTCTATGTCGTCAACGACCCATCGCCAAACGCATTTGCAACTGGACGGAATCCTGAGCACGGAGTCGTAGCTGTCAATACTGGTTTGCTCCAAATTCTCGATCAATCAGAAGTTGAAGGTGTAATCGCCCATGAGCTGGCGCACATCAAGCACCGAGACACGTTGACAATGGCAATCGTGGCTTCCATCGCAGGAGCAGTTATGACCCTAGCGTTCTTTGCTCGATTCGCAGCGATCTTCGGAGGCGGCGATGAGGAAGGTGGCGGAAACATGTTTGTTTTGCTGTTGGTAGCCTTGATCGCACCACTCGCAGCTACAATGGTGCAACTGGGTATCTCTAGAGCGCGCGAATATGAAGCAGACCGCATGGGAGCTGAAATCGCTGGAACTCCATCTGGATTAGCTGGAGCACTAAGAAAACTTGAAATGGGCGTGGATTTGAAGCCAGGCCACATGCCTCCAGCCGCGGCACACATGTGCATCGTGAATCCTTTTGGCGGCGGCGCTGGACTGATGAACCTGTTTCGCACCCATCCTTCGACCGAAGATCGGATTCGAAGGCTGAACGGAATGGCGTAGTCTCGCCAAGGTACAATTCAACCACAAACCCCCGCCTAAACCGGGCGGATGGGAGCTGTTTCTATGCAAATTACTCGCGCCGAATTGAACCCCTGCACCGTGCAATTGACTGTCGTAGCTGCCGAAGATGCGGTAAAAAGCGGCTTCAGCCGTGCCTTCAAAAAGATCACTAAGGACATCAAGCTTCCAGGCTTTCGCCCAGGTTCGGCACCTCGCCAAATGCTCGAGCAGCACGTGAACCCAGAACATCTCGCCGAAGTGGCGGCAGACATCATTGTTCGCGATACATTTCCAAAAGCTTTAGAAAGTGAAAAGCTCGAACCGCACAGCCAGCCTTCCATCTCTGTAAAGGAGT
>JANNJE010000067.1:0-5363 GCA_031405735.1 Armatimonadota bacterium
GTAATGACGTCGCCTTCCTTCAGCCCAGCTGTTCGTGCTGGGCTTGCCATATTGCTTTCGCCAAAACTCTTAATTAAGGCTCCGTCAGTGACTCCAAGCTCAGCTTTCTGGAATTCTTTGAGATTTGTTGGATCAACGCCAAAGAATCCGCGAACGATTTTGCCCTTTTCGATTAAGGCTTCAGCAGTCAAACGAGCCTGATTTGCCGGGATTGCAAATCCGATGCCGACGCTACCCCCTGTTCCAGAGAAAATGGCCGTATTGATTCCAATCACGCGACCTTCAATGTCAAGAAGCGGGCCGCCGGAGTTACCCTGGTTTATCGCCGCATCCGTTTGAATCAAATCTGGGTAAACGCGCTGACTGCCTGCTTGAGGATTGCCAATCATAGTGTCTCGACTGAGGGCAGAGACATGGCCGATGGTGATCGAATTCTCTAGACCAAAGGGTGATCCGACTGCGATCGCAAATTGACCTGGTTTAACCCGATTGCTGTCAGCGAATTGGACGTTTGGAAGTCCTTTCGCTTCAATCTTGACGACCGCCAAGTCGCTGTAGTCCGAGCTTCGGACGGTGCCAGGGAACTCTCGGCCGTCGTTGAGCGTGACGGTAACTTTGTCCATGCCGCCCACGACGTGATCATTTGTAAGAATCCAGCCATCAGGGCGAATAATAACTCCTGAGCCTTCTCCGCCGACTTGTCCAAGCCGGTTACCGAGCATGTCTGTTCCACCTTTGGATTGGACTCGGATGTTTACGACGGCTGGTTCTATGTATTCCGCTAGTCCTGCGAAAGATGCATCCATATTGCGAAGCATCGCCATGTTTTCAGTTGACAGATTGCCAATTGTCTTGATCGTGGATCGCTGCGCGTATGCTTTTCCTACGGTGTATCCACCGAGAATCGAAGCCGTTGCAAGGGTGCCGAGGGCGACTCCAATTCCCAGAATAATGTAAGCTGATTTAGGCGTTTTAATTGTGTTGCTCATCCTTTTTTAACCTTAATTTGATTTCAAATTCCTTGCCGCGAACCGTCCAATTCTCGGTCATTTCAACTTTCATCTTCTCAACGATCTGCGCAATCGCAGTTTCGATCGAAGCTTGGGGTTGGGGCTCGTGTTCTGGCAATCTCTTAAGTGGTAACACGTTTGGCGGCGCTCTGAGTTCCCGAATAGGTCGAAAAGTCCTGCCCAGAGACCTAGCGATCTGCTCCATCATAATTCGCTTTCCTTCATAAGGGATGTCGCCAACCAGTCTTAAGGTTACACCGTTGTTCGTAAAATCTAGTCCATCCGAGCTAGCCCCAATGGGATTTCTTCCAGCGGTGAATTGGTAAAGCGTTGCAGAGGCAATGCCATCTGTCCAGCGTTGGGCAACATAAGAGCCTGACTTGGAATGAACTGCCGACGATTCTCGCAGTACGAAACCTAACGGCAACGCATGCAGCATGATTGGGGCAAAGCCTGTTATCTCCTTCGCTGCCGAAATGTGGGCAATTCGTTCTGGCATTTCAGGTCTGAAAATCCGAATCGCCATCTCATTGCCAGGTGAAAACTCTAAGTTTGTTGAATCTGCAAGAAATTGAACTGACTTTGTATCGAACAAAATCTCCGGATTTCTGTTTCGTTCAATCGTCTCGACTCGGAGAAGAACATCATTTGTAGAATCAATCGTGAATTTCTTTGCAGCTAGGCCATAGTTTCGCGGAATCACAACAACAACTTGCGCTGAACGTCCTGCCACGCGGGTACTTGTTTCCATGGCGAAATTGTAGTTTTGAGATGCGAGCTGAATTCGGAGGTCTGCGTTGTCTCGATCCACTCGCGGTGATGGCATTACAACCATTCGTCGCTCATCTGGGAAGAAGTTGGTCCATTGCTTTCCATCGTCAAAGGAAACGATTCCTTGAATGGAGAGCGGTTGCACTGCCACCATCATACGGCGGCCCGAACTGTCCTGAAGCAATTTAAACTGACAGCTGATATTTGAACTGCAGGATGACTTTTGCACAACGATTGCATCCATCGGCACTCTTTCGCCCTCTGAAAGGAATTTCCGAAGAATCTCCTTTGCACGGGTCGCCGCGGGGATGCTTGCATGCCTGATCACGCTTGCGCTTGCCAATTGGGCACCCAACGAACAAATCGCAATAGCTAGTAGTAAAAGTCTCATTTTATTTGTTATACGATGCTGGCATTAGGAATGGAGAGCCAGAAAGCGGGTCCTCGCCAGAAATGAAAGCTTGATCTTTCGCAAGTTCAAATTGACGCATTGAATTCTGTTCGGCAATGTGTTGTTGCGAAGCAGATGATCGAATCCCGAGAACAGCTACAAGTGCGATAGCCAATGTCGTGACAAATGCAGCCTGCAATCGTCGTCGCCTTACAACTGGCCGCTGTTCCGCCTGGAAGTTGACCCATTCAATAAGCCGATCTTCAAAATCAGCGCCCGGATTGGGCCGATTAAGATTGAGTCCGGCTAGTTCAGCTTTTAGAATTCGTATGGATTGTAATTCTTGGCTGCAGTCTGGACACATGGAAACATGATTCTGTAAAGCGAGCATTTCGCTTCCCGTGAGTTCACCATCCAGAAAGCAATCCAATTTGAAGTGAGCCTGCTTACAATTCACAAGACGCCTCCTCAACCAAATTTGGGCACTTCTTAGTCAGTAAAGACCGCAGTTGCCGCCGTCCTCGATGAATTCGCGAACGAACGGTTCCAACGGACGTGTTCATCATTTCGGCAATTTCTTCGTATGCCATACCCTCGACATCAGCTAAAAGCACTGCTTGCCGAAATGCGGAGGTCATCAAGTTCAAGCACTCTTGGACTGGTTCATCCATGGCTTGCTCAAGCATAATTCGATCAGGGCCTGAATTCAGATCGGGCACTTCAATTGCCAAATATCCCGAAGCTGTTGGCTGGTCAATACTTGTGACTCGCAATTTCGTCTTTCTGCGAACCGTATCAATATGAGCATTGCTCATGATTCTGCAAATCCAATTCAGAAACGGCAACGAATCGTCATAGCGATAGAAAAACTTGTAGGCTCGAAGGTACGTCTCCTGCACCAAGTCTTCCGCTTCGGGCGCGCTCCCGGTCAAGCGATAAGCCAGGCCGTATGCCTGGCGGGAAGTGTTTCGCAACAAATCTTCAAAAAGCGCATTGCGCTCATCGGTTGCGATTTCTCTTTGTCGAATCAAGCTGCCAATCATGGGATTGCTCTACATTACGGATCGGTTGAGGTTGTAAGTTCCAGAATCAACTTACATTGTACAAGCAGAATCTCTATCTTGACCAAAAAAACAAAGTACTCGTTCAAAATCCAGCAAACAGAGCGTCGAGATTGAGGCCAAACGACCCATTCATCACGACTCTGCGATGGGTTTCAATGGCTTTGGCACATCTCTTTTCCTCGCCTCGTCGTGCAAGTGAGTCCGCAAGATATTCGATAATCTGCGCTTGAGCATTTCGCTTTGGCATCGTTTCGGCTTCGGCAAGGAGATCAGCGAGTGCCTTCAGTTGGTCAGAGTATCGAAGTGCTGGGCCGATTTGTCCGCTGATGGACTTATCAACAATGCTTTCAATCTCATTTAGGAGTTCAGATCGGCGGTCATTTGTTAAGCCGTCGCCTATCGAACAGATCAATCCGTCTGGCAACGAGCACTTAATTGAGATGCAGCGAGAAATAACAGTTGGGCGAACGTTGCCAATGAAAGAGGACGTCAACGCGAATCGGGCATACGGCTGCGGTTCTTCAAGAGTTTTCAGCAGTGATCCAACAGAGTCGTGGTAAATCCTGTCAGCGTCTTCAACGATCACGACCTTGTTGCGGGACAAAATCGGCATCGTTCGGAGAAATCGCTCAATCGGAATGACTTCCGGCTTTCCAGGTTCGACTGGCTTGCCATCCACAATCATGTACATTGAAATCGTGTTGCTCGCCCCACCTGGCCTAACCCATAGCAGGTCAGAGTTCTGCCCATCTAAAGTAGCCTGGCATGATTGGCATTCGCCACAACCTCCCGATTGTGTGGGTTGTGTGCAAAGCCATCCTTGGGCGAGGATTTCAGCGAGCGTCGTCTTTCCCGAACCAGATGCGCCGTAAAAAAGTACCGCATGCGTATCTGAACTAGGTTCTAAAAGGCTTAAGACAATTCGCTTTGCAGTTTGTAGGCCCTGTAGCGAATTTAATCTAGCAGTGGAAGAATTGCTCGACATTGACAACAAATATTACCGCGCCCCCTACCGGCACTTTCACTGGCGAGGTCATCAAGGCACCGGCTGCGGAAGCATCCAATGGCATCCAGTTAACAATTTGCTCTCGAACGCAGCAATTTGATTGCACCATTGCGACAATGGAATCAAGTTGCTCGTCGTCTACCCCAACCATGAAGGTTGCGTTGCCCTCTCGAAGAAAGCCTCCGATAGAGTCAAACAACGTGAATTTGCACCCGGCCTGAACCAATTCATCGGCGAGGCGATTCCGATCTCGGTTATGCACGATGCAAATAACCAGTTTCACATTCTGAAGTATACGAGGAATTGGGTCATTGGGTTTTTGCGGTTGGCGGTCGGCATGTTGTTGGCAAGTGGTCCGCAAATTGACCGAAAACCGACAACTGATAACTGTCAACCAATAACCAATAACCAATAACCAATAACGGCTTACTACCAAAAAAGACGCCTCGAAAACTCGAGGCGTCCAGATTCTTGCAACTAAGCTATTCTTAGTAGCAGAATGTCGTGTTGATAGGACCTTCCTTGAAAGGATCCCACATGGATTGCTTTGCAGCGCCCTTTTGAGCAAACTCTTCAACAATCGCTTTTGAGTTCATGGACTTTGCGCTTGTGTCGGCTCGAATCGTAACAAGCTGACCCGTGTATCGCTGATCAATGAGCTTAAGAGCTTCTGCATCGCTTGGCTCGTTCGCTCCACCGTTCCATCGGAAAACATAAGAGTTTCCTAAGTTCTTCCAATATCGAGGATAGGAACTGGTACAAGGGTTCCAGGTCGAACCGTTCAGCTGCTGAATACCTCTAGGAAGCACGTTGTAGTAGCTTGCGTCAATCATCATAAGCGTGTTCGAAACTTCAGCAATGGCAGTTCCGCTGATGGTTGTGCCAGTTACCGGCTGGAACATGAAGTTGTTCAAACCGTAGCTATTGTTACCGCCGTAGCTTCGGAACTGTGGTTCCGTATCAGGATTCGTAGGATCGTAGCCTGCCCAAGCATTGGGCTTTCCAGGAGACTTGAAGAGCTCTGAGTTCTTGGTGTAAGGATCAAGAAGCTGCTTGAAGAACACAACGTCTCGGCTCCTGCTTCCAAACATCACGTCGGCAACGCCGGCTCCTTGCGATGC
>JANNJE010000068.1:0-16119 GCA_031405735.1 Armatimonadota bacterium
CAAACGATGCCTTGTAGCTTTTTTTTCCAATTCCTAGAAAAAGCGCGGTCAAGCCCGCGCACTCCCAAAAACTAAACTTCGCCGAACCTCAGACCCATGCCCATTCGTACCATCTTGCAGGAGGGGTTTAATGTTTTTATCAATTATTGCTTCAGTGGCTATGACGGCCGACACAGAAGCTAAAATCGTCTCGGCTTCGCTTTTCAAAAATGGCTATGCAATGGTGATGCGTGAGATCGAAGTCACGGGGCGGAGCACTTCGCTACCTACCATTCCAGTTGCTTCGCTCGGCACGTTTTGGGTGACCACTTCACCTGGGCTCAAGCTCAAATCAATTATCAATACTACTCAAGAAGTTGCCGGGACCAGCTATGCAAACGACATGGCAAGTTTGCTTCGATTGAATGTTGGGAAACAGATTTCAGTAACGGTGAGCGTTGTTGGAACAACAACGCAGTCCATAGTTGGAAAACTCAATGCAGTGCAAGGTGATTTGATCATCATTGAAGACGTAGTTGGTAGGCTGACAGTTGTTCGGGCAAATTCGATCATTGGATTGGAACTTGGAAAGGATGCAGCCACATCAGAACCCACCAAGAATCACCAGCGAGTATTGAGATTTTCAACTGAAGGTACTGGCAAGATATATTTTCTAGGGCTTGAACAGGGGTTAATGTGGTCTGCGGGGTACACGATTGACTTAACAGAAGCAAACAAACTTAAATACTTAGCTAAGTCCACAGTTGTCAATGACCTTGGCGACCTGAATGACATAGAATTGCGCTTTGTAACTGGATTTCCCAATGTTCCTTGGGCGCAGATGAGAGAACCGCTCTTGAGTGGCGATTCGGTCGCTTCTCTCGTTGGAATGCTACAAAATCTAGGACTTCCGCAATCCGGTTTTGGAGGACGGAGAGATGCCCAAGTCATGAATCAAGCACCCGGTGCATTTGGTGGAGGCGGATTTGCAGCTGACGAAATGATGATTAGCGGAGGCGGGGGAGAACAAGCTGAAGACCTCTTCTTTTACAAGCAGCCCGGCGTGCAGATGAAGCGAGGCGACAGAGCGTTCTTCTTGCTATTCCAGGCCGAATCCGAATTCAAACACGTTTACACCCTTGATCTTCCAAATACGATCAACGAATATGAACCATATCGGCCCCAAAACACTCCGCCGATGCCGTACGATGTTTGGCATACAATTCGGTTCAAAAACACGGCAAATCAACCCTTAACTACAGCTCCCGCAACTGTTTACAAAAACGGCCAAATCATGGGTCAAGACACGCTCATGTACACCTCTGGCGGCGGGGAAGTGAATTTGAAGATGTCAAAAGCCCTCGACGTGAAGAACGATGTGGATGAAGAGGAAGTTTCCAGAGAAAGAGCAAAACTTCAGCACCCCAGTTATGGCACATTTGATTGGGTGACTGTGAAAGGGACGATAGTTCTGAAAAACAACAAATCGGAAAGCGTTGATCTGACGATTACAAAGCTAATCACAGGCGATTTGATTTCCTCGACGGACACGCCAAAAGTAGTCAAAACGGCCAAAGGATTGAGGCAAGTGAACTCAGCTTCAAAATTGACTTGGAATCTGGCATTGGCTAAGGGAGCAACAAAGACGATCACCTACAATTACTCAATTTACGTGCGAAACTAGAACGTCTGAATTCGGCAAATAGCAAGAATCCCTCTGAACCTTTATTGGCCAGAGGGATTCTTGGTAGTTTGGTTTTAGCTCTGAATCCTAAGATCTGCGGAAGAATTGGTAGTTCTTTTCGCCATTCTTGACCATGACTCGACGATCGTATCGCACGCCGTCGCGTACGAAGTACGGCCGGCTAAAGTAAGATGCTCGAAGCCGATTCGCCTGACTCTGGCTCTTACGATCCTGCTCATAACGGTAGAGCGAGTAAAGCGCACCTGCGGAACCCGCGAATACGAGTGTCTTGTCTTTGTTGACAACTCCAAGTAGTGCCACCGCTCCGCTAAGGAGGGCAATGTTTCGCCATTCGTTTTTACTTTGCTGTCGTCGAATTTCCTCGCGACTCAAATTTGCGTTTGTTCCAATCCAGCGGCCGTTGACCCATTTTCCGTCATTGTTCGAACGGTTTTGATTCCAGTTTCGATTGTCATCGTCTGAATTTGAGGACCGATGATCTTCGTTTGATTTCTTTTTGTTCCAATTTCTGTTGTCGTGTCTTCCGTTCTTTTTAGGTGGTGCGGGGTTCCTTTGACCCTGCTTAACGTGTCCCTTACTCTTGCCCTTTTCTTGTGCCACAGCATACGTCGGAGCCAGGGTTACGGCTGCTAATGCGACGAAAGCAAGTGTGGTCTTGATAATAATTTTGAGTTTCATACTCATTCCTCAGTAGATGCAGTTTCATCCCATTGAAATGGGTCGCGATCTACTTTGTTAGACGCCATTTGTTGGGAGTCATTCGATTCTGTAGGTCAACTGGCAAAATTGAACCTATTTTTGAGCCTAAATTGAACTTCTAGTCCCCGAATGCGTGCTTTCAATGCGACTATTCGTATCCATGCCGGTTTGCGATTTGTAAACCAAATAGACCTGCCAGTTCCATTGCTGAAAGTGACCCGATACCTTCAAGATTTTCCACAAATTGATTTGCAACTTTCCTGTCAGAAAATGCCAGTTCGCCAAGCAATTGCCATTTATGGTCCAAAATGCTCTTCATTTTGGCCGTCGTATTGCGGGAATGTCCAGCAGGGAACATGATCAGGCCGGAATCCAGTCCGCCTGAATTGGATTCAATCTGAACAGAAGTTGGAATCCCTTCCGGATACTTTTCGTCATATTCCGCTCCACCATGCCGAAACTCGATCTTGTCCATGATTGAACGAGTGATGGGATTGTGAATGGCCAAATCGGAAACTTGGTAATCATAAGGCATGAGCATGATTGCTTTCCAAATTTCGTCGTTCGCTCCGCCTCCAATGGGCAATGAACCCTTATCCGCCACTAACTCCAGTGCCTTCCGGATCAAAGTGGAGACGATGTACGCCATGGAATGATCCGCGCTTTGGCGAGTCGTCGGATTTTTCTTCATTGGGTTGCCGATGATGCCAAAGGCGGGTTCGTACGCTGTGATCGTAATCTTCTCAATGTTGGTTCCGCTTGGTTCCGCAAGCAACTGAGGATTTGATGCAAGCAAGTCAATCACTCCCTGCAATGCGCCAGCCGACTGATGCTCGTATAGGCCTAGTTTGAAATGCATTCCCATAACTGCAAAGTCATCGCCAGAATGAGAAAGCACGAGGTCAAAAGGCGAATCGCCCGCTTCCTTCCAACGATCCTTTCCTTCTGTCGTAGGTTCAAAATATCGGAAAATAGCTTCTGGATTTCGGAAAATGTCCTTTGGTCCAACGAACCCTGCCATCGAACGTTTAACGCTCAATATCGCCGCTTCGGTTGTGATTGCGGCACTGGCGCCTTTAGAATCTGAAAGTTGCTTTCCTGCGCGAATTGCCCGCCAGGGAATGTAGTGTGCCACCAGCATTCCAATTGCGCTTTCGATCTGCTCCGACGTTGCTCCCATGAGCGCGCCATAAGTTGCCGTGCTTGCAATCGCTCCATGCAAAACGTGATCAATTTTGTAGCTTTTCAGGCTGAAGACCTCGGAAAGCCGTCCGCGGATCTCGTCGAGGAGAACCATTGCTTTTAGGGCGGTAGCTCCATCCAATCCACGCTGCTCGCATGCGGCGATACATACAGGATAGAAGTCGTTATGTCCAAATTCGCCTGCCGTATGGGCAAGTTCCGGGCGATAACCGAAGTTCGTGCCGTTGCTGTCCCATTCTCGAACCGCGGCGCAGTTTGCCACAACCGCCTTTTCGGACTTGACTTTACGATTTGAACCAAAAACGGTTGCGCCAATTTCGTCTGGATAATCGAGTGCCTCGTTTCTTAGGATAGTTGGGGCGTTAGTTTGAAGGGCAAGGGCGGAAATTCCACATAAAACGGCATCGGTGTGAAACCAGCGAGTGCGTTCGAGAACTTTGGCTGAAGGGCCAGTGCCATGTGTTCCAGCCAAAAAGTCAATGGCAAATTGCCCAATTACAAGGGCTTGATTCGAATCGCGGGGAAATGTGACTGAGGTTGACATTCAGGAACTATTTTGGCGGGGAATCGCTGGGAGTTGCTGGGTGCTGCAAGGAATTGCGGGGAGTTGCTGGGAGTTGCTGGGAATGGAGCTTGGAACTCGTTTCGCGCCCCGGACTGCCGGATTTATTCGGCAATTGCAAAGTTCTCAAAACCGATGCTTAAGCAGCGTCCAAAATGCTTCCGGGGCGTCAGTCCAGCGAATCTTTTTCCCTGCCTCTTTGCTTCGCGGATGGTATTTGATGGGAAATTCCATAATCTTATGCCCGCCTCGGATTGCCTTTGCGGTCACTTCGGGGCAGAATTCGAACCTCATGCATGTTAGATTCATGCCTTGAATCACATCGGTTCGAAAAGCTTTGTAGCAGGTGGCCTCATCCCGAACTCGTCGAAAATAGAGTATCGCAACCGCCCACGAAAGCAGGACATTGACGACCTTGTTTGGCAGCGCCATGCCAGCAGGGAACCCAGACGAAAACCGATTTCCATATACGACAGTTGCGTCACCATTGATAATTGGTGCGACAATTGCAGGAATCTGCTCTGGGGCATATTCCAAATCTGCATCTTGGACAATTGTTGCAGTGCCAATGCAAAAGGGAAGCGCCTTGCGAATGGCTTCGCCTTTGCCCGTTTTGTTTTCGCATTCAACTAGAACGATCCGCTCGCCATAAGTTCGAAGTATCTCTCCCGTGCGATCGGTTGAACCTGCATTGACGACCACAACCTGAGTGGAAATTGGCAGAGCAAGGAGGCGATCAACAACTTCGCCAATGGTAGATTCTTCGTTGTATGCCGGGACAACGATGGAAACGTCCGGGATCGGTTGCTGGCTCAAGCAAGCACCATAGCCGGTTTGCCCTGGAAATACTCGCCAAGTCTAAGGCACGATGATTTGGACGGGTCGGCAAATATTTCAAGCGCATCAGCCAATGCTTCTGCGGTGTCAATGCTTGTAATGCATGCCACGCCAGTTTCGATGCACGCTCTTCGAATCTGCGCCGCCTCGTGCTCGGCCTGCTTGTGAGTGCTGGGCGAGTTGATGAGGATGCTGATCTCCCCTTGCATGATCCTGTCGAGAAGATTTGGCGATCCTTCGCTGATCTTCATCACCCAAAGATTTTCGATCCCCGCTTGAACTAAAGCGTCATGCGTCCCAGCTGTGGCGGCAATTTTGTAACCTTGTTTCGCAAATTTTCCGGCGATTTGGATAGCCTTCTCTTTGTCGTCGTCCCTGACAGATATAAGTACGTAGCCGTCGCCCTTGAACTGAATTCCGCTTGCGATCATGGCCTTATAGAGCGCAGAATTGAAATCGTTGTCAATTCCCATTACTTCGCCAGTGGATTTCATTTCGGGACCTAGGCTAGGCTCAACTTTGCGGAGCTTCTGGAAGCTGAATACTGGCGCCTTGACAGCAAAGAGAACCGGCTCATGCAAAATCGCCTTTCTTTCAATGAATTCGCCTTCAGGAACAACGAAGCCTTTGGCCGTTTCATCCGTTGAGGGTTCTAAACACCAAAGTCCGCTTGAATAGCCGAGGTCTGCCAACTTTTCTCCCATCATGCAGCGGGTCCCTAGGTCTACCATTGAAATTCCAGTGACTTTGCTCAGGAATGGCACGGTTCGGCTTGCGCGTGGGTTGACTTCAAGGACATGGGCGATTTGATCAGGTTTGGTGGTTAGCTGCTCTCCCTCCCCTATCCCCTCCCTCTCACTACGTGAAAGGGAGGGGTTATCAGTAATAACGAACTGAATGTTCATCAGTCCTTTGATTTTCAATGCACGGGCAATCTTGCAGGCGCTTTCCACCATTTGTGATTGCACTTCCATTGATAAGCCGACGGCTGGATAAACCGCCATCGAATCACCGCTATGGATTCCAGCTCGCTCGATGTGCTCCATGATTCCTGGAACAAGCGTAGATTCACCATCTGAAATTACGTCTACTTCTGCTTCAACTCCCAACAAGTACTGATCAACAAGAACCGGTTGCCCTTCGCTGGCGGATTCTGCTTCTCTGTAAAACTCGCGCAATTGAGTTTCATCGTAAACAATTTCCATCGCTCTGCCCCCCAACACAAAACTTGGCCGAACGAGTACGGGATATCCGACTCTTTCGGCGACCTCGACCGCTTGATTTACTGAACGAACGGCTTTTCCCTTTGGTCGGGGGACGTTTAATTCTTCGAGCAAGGCGTCGAATTGCTCTCGATCTTCAGCCATCGCGATGGATTCGGGCGATGTTCCGAGAACACGAACCCCAGCATCTTGCAACGACTGAGCAAGGTTTATCGCGGTTTGTCCACCGAACTGGCAAACGACGCCAATGGGCCTTTCGTGATTTACCACTTGGAGAACATCTGGCAGCGTAACAGGCTCAAAATACAGCCCGTCAGAGGTGTCAAAGTCAGTTGAGACAGTCTCGGGATTATTGTTGATGACGATGGCGCGATAGCCGATCTTTTCTAGAGCCCAAACACAATGGACGCAAGAGTAGTCGAATTCAATACCTTGACCGATTCGAATCGGCCCGGAGCCAAGAACAAGAATCGTATCGGGCATGCAAGTCCAATTGTGACTCAAGCCTCATGGGCGATGCTTGTGAAAGATGATTTGGGTGAGTTGGGTGAAATGGGTGAAGCGGGAAAGGCGTGTGCTAATGGAGCGCGGGAACCTCGCCCACGTCTGTGTTGAACCGGTGTCTTGCAGGAAAGTCACTGGGAAGGTGTTCGAGAAATTACACGCACTTCAGTTACATGACTTGAGAAAAAGTGAATATACGACGGCCTATGAAATTTCGACCAACTGGAAGACTTCAACATCAACTCCTGGACTGAAGATCACATGCTCGATCTTCCTGTTGGGTAGCCCGATGGATTGCGCCAAATCGGATTCGAATCTGTTTAAAGAGATGTTAGCCAGTTGGTATGGCACGTGATGCACTTGGCCACCCATCACAGTTCCGTTTGAAAGTGTATAGAGTTGATATCTTTCCACTAGCCAGAATTCGAATGTTCCAGCTTCAGCCGAACGGAAATTCGTCTCGTGTTCATATTGAAGGGTCATCGAAGCATGAGGTTCGTCGAGCCGCCTTACTTTATAATCAACCGTTTGGCCGCTCAATTGAACTTGCATGTCTGAATGCAAATAGTTAAGCCCAAAGAACTTTCTCGCATATTCGCACGCTAACCTCCTTGAAGCATCGAGGGAAAAGAACCAGACTCCTGGATTCTTGCCGTTTCGATGGACATAGGTTCTTACATTTGTTTCTGGAAATTTGGAAAGCCACGGGGATGCTGGCAATCCTGGAAACCTGATTCCAGACATTGTAAAGGCAACAATTCCGACCCACGCCTGTTCGACTCTGTTTTCATCTGGAAAAGTGTCAATTTCAAGTTCATTTGGGATATGAGATCTCAATTCCTCGGCCGGAACTGGATAATGAAGGAAGCATAAGTCGTGCCACGATTGGAGCATTGCGGGCTCTCCCATTGGTCTCTCCCTCGCCAGCAGGTATTCGCTAATCGGAAGCATCGTTTTCGACACCAACAGTTGCGTAATAGTACGGCGTGTGCGACTCGAATTCAGCCGCGCATGTGTCCACCATTTTGTAAACTTGATTTGGCTGATGTTCAATAAGAGTATTGCGTTCGTCGTCAATGAGGTTCTGAAGTTTTGATAAGAACCACCTGTCAACTTTGCAAAGTTTGTTAACTTCGTCAATGCTCCATCCTCTCCGCAACCCCTCTGCGATTGCCCAAAGGCGTTCGTCTGTAGGGATTCGGATGGCATTTCTAAGTTCTTCATCGGGGATCTTTCCAAACTTCTCGTGTCTCAGATCCTTCTGCTTCACTTCCAATCCCCGAATTGCCTTCATCAGAGCCGATTCAAAATTGCGGTCTATTGCCATGACTTCGCCAGTTGCCTTCATCTGGGTGAAAAGCGTCCGGTCGCCGGAAGAGAATTTGTCAAACGGCCAACGCGGAATTTTGACGACGCAATAGTCCAAGGCAGGTTCAAAGCAAGCCTTTGTCGTGCCAGTAACCTCGTTTTCAATCTGGTCGAGCGTTTTGCCAACAGCAATTTTTGCCGCTACTCGGGCAATCGGATAGCCCGTTGCCTTTGAAGCCAGCGCAGACGACCTTGAAACGCGAGGATTGACTTCAATGATGTAGTAATCAAAGCTGTCAGGATTCAGTGCCATTTGGACGTTGCAGCCACCCTCAATTCCCAATGCATTGATGATCTTGAGTGCGGCAGTTCGCATCATGTGGTATTCAAGGTCGCTTAAGGTTTGGCTCGGTGCAACAACAATCGAATCGCCCGTGTGAATTCCCATCGGGTCGAAATTCTCCATGTTGCATACGGTGATACAGTTCCCTGCGGAATCTCTCATGACTTCGTATTCAATTTCCTTCCAGCCCAATAGGCTGCGCTCGACCATGATCTGGCTTTTCATGGAAAGTTTCAGACCTTTGCAGCCGATTTCCCAAAGCTCTTCGGGAGAATAAGCAACCCCACCTCCAGTTCCTCCCAACGTGTAGGCTGGGCGAACGATTCGAGGATAGGCAAATTGGATTGGCCGGCCAGTTTCGCTAGGCACTTCGACGGGCAAGATCGCTCGAAGCTGTTCTTCCGTTTCCACTATGAAACTTTCTGGAACGGGTTCCTTGATTTCGCGCATCAAGGCTCGAAATTCTTCTCGGTCTTCTGCTTTTCGAATGGCTGAGAGCGGTGTGCCAAGTACACGAACATTGTTCCTTTCAAGAACGCCTGAATCGGCAAGTTGAATCGCTAAATTGAGACCTGTTTGGCCGCCGAGAGTTGGCAGAAGGGCATCTGGTTTTTCCCGAACAATGACACGTTCGCAGAAATCTACACTGAGAGGTTCAATATAGAGGGCATCCGAAACTTCCGGATCGGTCATGATCGTCGCGGGATTTGAATTGATTAGGACAACTTGGTGTCCTTCTTCGCGAAGGCTTTTGCAGGCTTGAGTTCCTGCGTAATCAAATTCGGCGGCCTGCCCAATAACGATGGGTCCCGAACCGATAACAAGCACCTTCATTCAAAAGAGAATTATATCATTTTTGGGGAGACGGAGTGAGGAGTGGGGAGTGGGGAGTGCAGAATCTAGCGACAATAGCGACCAATAATCAACAACCAACAACCAACAACTTCCCAATCTAACGCCGTCGCGGAATATTAGTTCTTCCAAGCATCATTCCGCCTTGTTGGAAACTGTCAACGCCGTCAATTGGCGTCCAAAAAACAGATTGTCGAAGGCCAGAGCTTAGAAACAAAGCTAAACGGCCGCCACCGTCAAAATTCACCCGATAAACGCCGTAATCATCAATAGAACCGCTCAAAACTGTGAATGCTACTTGGACAGCCGAATGACTTGGCGATGGGCCATATTCATCCCGAGTATCCGTAGTCAATCTAGTCGCTGTCGAACTGGCAACAGCTGGGACGGAGTAAATGTCGAAATTACCATTGCGGTCAGTCGCAAAGTAAATTGTCGAACCATCTTTGCTCCATTGCGGATTTATGTCGTCGGCTCCGTTGAGCGTCAAATTCACGAACCCAGTGCCGTCTAAATTCAGTAGTCCGATATCTGCCTTTCCGCCAATAATTCTGGAGATTGCAAGCTTATCACCTGTTGCATTTACAAATGCTTCTTCGGCATCGCCGATTCTAAGTAATCCGCTGCCGTTTGTGTTGATCGTATAGACCCCAAAATCACCTTCAGTTGCCGAAGCCGTGAAAACGATTTGGCTGCCATTTGGAAGGTATTGAACAGTGCCAACGTATAGGAAATTACTGGTAGTGAGTCGAGACGAACCAGAAATGGTAGGATTTGCGCCCCTGAAAAGGTCATATCGAGGATTTGACAAGCTCGAAGTATAAAAGAAAGCGTATTGTGTAACGGGCAAATTTGGGGTCGCAATAGGAATGTTTTGGGTCAAATTGACAAATGGCGTAACCGAGGTTCCATCGGAGTTCATAAATTTTACGGCTGTTCCAGAGCCGTGAACATCGCTAAAAAAGACCTTGTCGTCCGGTAGGGCCGATCCTCCTCCAGAAGTCGTTGATGTTGTCGAGGTTGTGGATGTAGTTGAAGTAGTTGAAGTGGTTGAAGTTGTGGAAGTCGTTGAAGTTGTCGAGGTAGTTCCAGTTGTGCCGCCGCCGCCACCGCCGCATCCAATTTGGATGGCTAAAAGCAATGCAACGATGAAAGCAATAATTGGGCCGTAAGTTCGGAACCTGGAGATTTCCATTTAATGTTATTTAGACACATTCAACAAGCCTAAGTGTTCGGCAATCTACGTCAGACTTGAAGTATTGGCGGACAAACCTAGTAAAAACTGAATCCCCCCAACCATTACAGGATGGGGGGAAATGAACTATCCGCTAGTTGCAGATAATTCTCTTCACGACGAAGTTATCAATTGCTGCTTCAGTAACTGAATCGTTCGGGTTGTCCGTCGCTAAGAACCGTACAACCATGTTGTTCGAAGTTGAAACGAAGGAACCAACTCGAAAACTCTTTCGAATCCACGAATTGTTCCCTGATCCACTCACAGTTTCAATTGTCGTCCAAGATGCACCGCCATTGTTGGATACTTGAACTGTGAAATTGTCGGGAACTCCATTTACAGAATAGAACCAGCGGCTGTATTCAATTATGCCCTCACCGCCGCTGAGATCGAAAACGGGTGACTTTAGTTCAGTCGGACCTCCATCAAGATCAGCAGAACCAACCGCGCCACCCACGGCCCCCTGACCAGTGAAGTAGCAATTAGCACCTGCGTCCGAGGAATCGTTCTCGGGCTGGGCTGGTACGTTTCCGTTTAGGGTTCCAATTGGATCGCCTCGTACCCAGGCGCCAACCGCGACTGCAGTATTGGTAACGATCCAAGGATTTACAGCTTCAAACGTATCTGTAAATACTGTCGTTGTGGACAATCCAAGAATGTAACTCATGGGTGCAGATGCACCGCCGCTTGGATAGAAGACCGTGTGCGCCTGATTATCTTGAACAGAAATATAGTAGTCAACTTGCGAACCGCAATTGGACTGATCAATTCCTCCCCACATGAAGCCTGGATCGTTGTATTCTAACATCGTGGTCTGTTGCCAAGATCCGCCATTGATTCTATAATTGATTCGAACCGATGAAATAATTGGATTCGATACATTGGATCGAACCTGGAACCTCATAGGATGGAAGATGTCAACGTTTGGTTGAAATACAACAAAACCAGACGGCATCGAAATCGGCACGAAGGTTAGCCATTGCAGAGGAGGGGCCGTTAATCCTTTCAACCCGAATCCAAATGCGATGTCATCGTAGTGGGGTGACCCGTTACTGAGATTTGCATCGTTGTCGTCCAGCGTAAGAACGTCAACTGTCAATCCTGGCGTAATTCCAGGTGGATGCAACAGAATTGAGTTTATGGCAAGGCTTCGCATTACTGCCAAACCAGTGGCATGGCCAATCGTAGTGTCCATTTTGCGAACCGTTTCCCAAAATGCGCCGCTGACAATTTGACCAGCCGTATGAATGGCCGAACCGGCGTTTTCGGGATAGTGAATTGTGTTGATGGCGTTTCGCAATGGTCCAGTGCCAAATCCTTGAAAGTCAACACCTAAGAGCGGTGTGTCTCCTAAAAGGGCAGCGACCGTATCGCCCATACCTTCTCCGTAGCCGCCTTGGCCAGTGCTAGCGCGATTAATGATGAAATGACCGTATTCGTGATAAACAACCGTTGAATAGGCCGTATTCGGGCAGGCTCCTCCAGCATTGAAGAAGTTGATCGTCATGTTGCCGCTGTTGAAACTCGCGTTGCAGGTGGACGCCTGATTCACGTTTGTCGTCAACGAAATGTCCACGCCAGGAAACGCTGGGCTCATGGCTTTCACGAAGTCATGAACTATGTGAGTGTGAAGATAGGCATTCACCTGAGCAACATCGAATTGAGCCAAGCCAGCAGAATAAACGATGTTGTGTGGTCCGGGCGGCGTTACACTAGTACTGGAAGTTAGACCGGCTCCCTGTGCCGTTACAACCGTTGAATACCGGCCCACCAAACCTGAAGTTACCGTTACAGGAATGGCGCCTGCGTTTGAGATCGTGTAATTTCCGCTTACATTTGTGTATCCAAAGCCGCCGCCAGTAATATCAACTCTTAAGTGAGGCAGATTTGCCAATACTTCAGGATAACCTGGCCAATCTGGCATCAAGCCAGGAGAAGTCCAACCTTTCACAGAGCCAGTTACGTCAATGTCGAGTACTTCATTTCTGCGCTTCAGGATTTGTCCAGTAACTGCGTCTACCCAAATAGTGGATGCCAAATCGGTGCCGTAAGCGTTGCCGGTTGCCATGAATTTCCACGCCAAGTGTTGGGATGTTTCGCTGAGCCATACGACGAGAATTGGCGCTGAAAATGTTGTGTAAAGCGGGTCGTTTTGCCGGAAATTCAAAATTGCCTTTGAAGCTGAAATTCTTACTTTTGGCAATAAACCGCTGACGCTTTGTCCGTTCGCGCTTGCTAAAACGATTGGGTTTCCAAGTTGATTTCGTACGAGAATTGTCAAAAACCCGTTTTCGACGGGAACTCCACCTGCAACCTCTTGAAAATAGACGGCCGTAAATTTGCCGTTTGAAACATCTTGTGTTCCAGTTCCAATGAATTCACCTTCATTTGGAAGAAATAAATCAGAATATGACTTAACAAAATTAACCGCGGCCTCTTCAGCCGTGTATCCGCCGCCGAAAGGTGCCCCATAAACTCTTTCGATATTCGAACTATTGAACAAAAATTGAACCTCGGGCTGGGTTCCACGCAGTTGCGCCATCGCATCTTCTTGTCGAGTTCTCGCATCCGTTTGAGCATGGGCAAATGTTGTCGTTGCCAGTGCAATTACAACAGCATAAAACCCGAATCTATTGATTCGCATAAAATTCCTCCTACCAAACCGCCCCCTAGTGAGCGCCATGGTAATAGTCCCATTTTAGCGGCTAATTAGTTCGTTGCGTGAGGAGTTTTTTTGATTTGCTGTGATTTCGTCTTCAAAACCTTCAAAACCCGGCAAAATTGCCGACGATACCAATAGGGCCGCAATGTGCCTTCTTTGATTTTATGAAGCAGCTTCAGAATTTGCTCAAACACACAGACCTGCTTTTTGGAGTGGGGCTCGTTGTTGTTGTTGCGATCTTAATCTTGCCATTGCCCCATTGGGCGCTCGACATGGGGCTTGTAGTGGCAATTGCTTCTGCGGTTATCATCTTGCTCAGTTCGGTGAATGTAACTGATCCGCTTCAATTCTCTGTATTTCCGTCTTTGCTCCTTGTCACCACCCTCTTCAGGCTGGCATTGAGCATCGCTGCAACTAAACTGATTCTAGGAACCGGGCAAGCTGGCGCAGTTATCGAGACCTTCGGCAACTTCATCATGGGCGGCGATTTTGTCGTCGGCGTTGTGGCGTTCTTAATCCTCGTCATTGTTCAGTTCATTGTTATTACAAATGGTGCCGGACGTGTATCTGAAGTCGTCGCTCGATTTACTTTGGATGCAATGCCTGGAAAGCAGATGGCGATTGACGCCGACCTTGCCGCAGGTTCGATTGATGAGGACCAGGCACGAGAACGACGCGAAAACGTTAAGCGCGAAGCCGATTTCTATGGTGCGATGGATGGTGCGTCCAAATTCGTCAAGGGCGATGCGATCGCCTCGATTCTCATCATCATTATCAACATCATTGGCGGCTTTGCTGTCGGGTTTATGAAAGGCCAAGGCGACGCATTGACCATCATGAAAACCTACACGATCCTCAGTGTTGGTGAAGGACTTGTTTCTCAGCTTCCGGCACTTTTGATAAGCACCGCGAGCGGTTTGCTCGTCACTCGTTCGGGGCAGCAGCGAAGCATGGGCGCCGAAGTCATCGGCCAAATGCTTGGACAGCCAAAGGCATTGACTTATGCTGGTGGAGCGCTCGCAGGAATGTCTTTGGTGCCAGGATTCCCAACCGTCATCTTTCTCATCGCAGCCGCTGGCTGTTTTGGAATCGGACAATTTATGGAAAAGACTCCCGGTGCCAGAAAACTAGTTGGAGCGGAAACTGCCGACGAGAAGAAAGCCGCAGCAAAGGCCGTGGAGGCCGCCGCAAAACAGAACGTTCCGCAAGGCCCAGATTCCGTTCTTCCGCTTCTTACAGTTGATCCGCTCGAAATCGAAATCGGACATGGACTAACGAAACTTGCCGATGCGCGAGTTGGTGGAGATATGTCTGAACGGGTGACTTCGACTCGTAAGCAGATCGCTCTTGAACTCGGCTTTGTTATGCCCACTGTGCGAATCCGCGACTCTATCCACTTGAAGAGCACCGAATATGCCATCAAAGTCCGCGGAGAAGAGGTCGCCAGAGCGGAGATCATTCCAAACATGCATCTGGCAATTTCAAGCGGGGAAGTGTTTGGATCGGTTCCGGGAATCACTACAAAGGACCCAGTTTTTGGGCTGGATGCTATCTGGATTGACCCCACAAACCGGGAGACCGCAGAACGTTCGGGCTATTCCGTGATCGAACCGTCAGCAGTGATTTCAACCCATTTGGGTGAAGTGGTGAAAGCCGCCTCGTCTGAACTGCTAACGCGCCAAGACGTCTTCAAGCTCATCGAGAACGCGAAATTGCAGAACGAAAGCGCGGTTACTGAACTCATTCCGAACGTGCTTTCCGTTGGCGACGTGCAAAAAGTGCTCCAGCACCTTCTTCGAGAACGCGTACCGATTCGAGATATGGTCACCATTTTGGAGACCATGGCAGACTTTGGCACAAGGGTAAAAGACCCCGATCAGCTTGGCGAGCTCGTTCGAGCAAACGTTGCCCGAACGATAACCCGCCAATTTGTAGACCCCGCGAACAAGCTTGCCTGCATCACGCTAGACCCAGCGCTCGAAAGAGATTTGGTTGAAAATGTAAACCTGACGAACTTCGGCTCAATGCTTGTCATCACTCCAGAGCAGCAGCGCGACCTAATGGAATCCATCCGCGCTGAGGTTGACCGCGCCAATGTTCAAGGCTTCCATGCCGTTCTTCTTTGCGGAAACCAGCTTCGCCTTCCTCTCAAGAGGCTGGTTGAAAAGCAGCTTCCAACCCTTGCAGTCATGGCATACAACGAAGTGGCTGAAACAGCGGAAGTGGAATTCATCGGGCAACTCAAAGCCTTTGCGGCGTAATCCGGAGCCCTCGCCGAGCTAACTCGGATCGTCGCTCGAAATGCCAAGGTCTCTTAACCCAGACCAGATAAAGACAATGCCGCCCAAACTGAGCAGCCAAATGGGCCACGGTCCCCGCCGCCCACCTGAGTGAGTGGACTCGTATGCAACATGAAGTGATGGCGAACCAGGCAACGATACATTGAGCCCCAGTATCCAATAGCAGAGTACGGCAAAGCAGAGGATCCCCAGCGATATCTTGAACTTTCCGAAGTTCATTAACTCATCCTTTCAAAGCTGCACGGCTAGCCGCTACACCCGCCTAGCTATGCGACGGGTAGGCGGGACATCTTGCAATCCCCTCCCAAACAAGTGCCAAGTTCATCCGAGACGTGCATGCTCATTGCCTGATCTTACTCATTTTCCCTCTAGCACTGACAAATTCGTTCCTCATTTGTCAGTAGCACACAAATAGTCATTCCAGTTTATCACGGGCACTTGCGACGGTCGTAACTCTCGTGGAAACGCCCGCAACTCGCGTGGCGGTGGTTCCCACAGCTGTGGCGATGATCGCAACTCGCGTGGCAATGGTTCCCACGCCTGTGGCGATGGATGCAACTCGCGTGGCGATGGATGCAACTCTCGTGGGAATGGTCGCAACAACGTCGGCACTGAACTACGTTTCACTTTTTCTACATATTTTTTTCAACTTTAGAAGGAAAGTGAAACGCAGATGTCGAATTGAACCTGAAATCCCCGGAGATTCGG
>JANNJE010000069.1:0-8372 GCA_031405735.1 Armatimonadota bacterium
AACGAATGTCTGGGGTGAAGAGTTCGGATTCGAACCGGAAGGCGAAGAAGGACTCTGGCTAGTTGATCCTATTGACGGGACTTCGAATTACGCATTTGGCTCGCCGCTATGGGGGGTCAGTATTGCGCTCATTGTGCAAGGGCAGATTCAGATTGGATGCATTGCCCTTCCCGACTTGAACGAGATTTACATTTCTGGATTTGGATTAGGTTCGTTTTTGAATGGGGAGCCGATGATCCCTATTCTCCCTGGAAATATCAAGGATCACGAACTTGTGTGCTACAACGAGTCTGCAGTAGCCGTAATTTCGGCTCCGATGCCATGGAAAAGAAGGGATTTGGGTTCATTTGTTGTCTCGGGAGCATTTGTCGCCACCCAGCGGTTGAGAGGCTTGATCGGGAAAAACGAAAAGCTATATGACTGCGCTGCTGCAATATTGATTTGTAGCGAATTGGGTGCGGATATTCGATATGCAAATGGGAGTCCATTTTTACCCGGCGATCTAGTTTGCGACGAGAAAATTGAGTCGCCTTGGCTCATATTTCCGGCAGACTCAGGAGTAATACTCTAGCCGCCTGTCGCCTCAAAACTAGCCGGGACGATGATTGAAATTGCGCCTTTCAAGATTGTAAAAGTGGCTGGAGTAGATGAATAGATCTCCCCGTCAGCAAGAAGAGTGCTCCTAGTGCTTGCTTCAATTGTAACCCTCTTGGCAGTTAAGTGTTTCACCTTTGGGTGCGACAAATGAGTGCCTTTGAATACTTTTGGAAACGTCATAAGGAATTCGAGCAGCGACGTCTCTTCGACAATAACTACATCCAATAGTCCGTCGTCAATTCTTGCCATTGGGGCAATTTTCATGGCTCCGCCATAACTGATTGCGTTGGCAACAGCGCATAGCATGACTTTAGATTCGATTGACGTACCGTCTACATCAATTTTCATTTCAATAGCGCGGTAAGAGAAGAATGTGCTGAGAACGCCTGCGATATAAGCAGCGGTTCCCTTTAGTTTTTTGAATCCAGAGTTGATTTTTTCGGCAACCGCAACATCAAATCCGCATCCAGCGATATTGTGAAAGTAGCGCGATCCAGCGTCAGTTTCAATCTTTCCGATGTCCATTGGGATCGTTCGATTATTTGCAATCGCGTCAAGAGCGGACTTCCAGTCTGTACCAAAGCCAAGTGTGCGGCAAAGATCGTTTCCTGTTCCCAAGGGAATTGCAGCTAGATCTGATTTCGTGCCTAAAATGCCATTCAGCACTTCGTGGATTGTGCCGTCTCCCCCACACGCAGCGACGATTTCCGCTCCATTTGCGGCCGCCATGAAGGCCAGTTCTGTCGCATGTCCGGCATGCTCAGTGAACTGCACTTCGAAGTCAAGTCCAAGTTCTTCGGCGTATACCTGAACGGAGGGCGAGAGGCGCTGTCCAGCTCCCCTGCCGCTTTTGGGATTGACAATTGTAACGACTTTCATGGACGAGATAATTGGGTGATTAGGTGATTAGGGTATGGGTATGGGGCTTGTAATTCTGCGCTATGCCATAAACCCTATACCCTTCACCCCAAACCCTACCTAATTTTGCCCAACGGCCAGATAAACGAAGCCGTCTATCGTCGCGCCTTTGCCTTCTTGCTCTAGATACTGGCTGACCGAACGAGCTGTATCCATATAGAATGGCTGCTCGAGAAGTACGGCGCTTTTAACGAACTCCTTATTCACGCGGCCCTTGGCGATGTTCTCAGCCATTTGTTCGGCCTTTCCTTCGTTCAATGCTCGCTGCTTTTCAATTGCAAGCTCTGCATTCAGTCTATCTTGGCTCAACTGATCCTTACGGATGACTTCTGGTGGGAAAGCAGTTGCATGAACGGCAACTTTTCTGACCGCTTCATCTGAACCGTCTCCTGCGGAAAAGGTGATGATGGAGCCCTTTGTGTTGTCGTGGTGAACATAGGTTGCTATTGAATTTGCCGAGGTAATTCTAACTGCCTTGGCGACTCGAACATTCTCTCTGAACAGCGCAACACCGCTTTCGGCGAGATCCTTCACTCCCGCTACCGATGTCGGGTCGGAACCAGGATCGTTTGCAAGGAAGATGTCGGCAATCTTTTGAGCTATCGCTACAAACTCAGGATTCTTGGATACAAAATCAGTTTCTGATTCCAAAACCACAGCTCCGACAGTTTTGCCATCGGCACTTGTTGACATAGCGACAACTCCAGCTGCCGTTGTGCGGTCTGCCCTTTTAGCAGCAGCCGCTTTGCCCTTTTCTCGCAGGAGCGCCTTTGCTTTGGTCATATCTCCGCCAGCTTCAGTGAGGGCGACTTTGCACTCCATCATCGGCGCGTCTGTTTCGTCGCGCAATTGCTTTACCATTGCTGCTGTAATTTCCATTTCTTGCCATTCTCCTTGGGCTTCATAGCCCATCTCTTTCAATATCTCAATTGCTTGTTTAGGGTCGTGATTGGCAACAAGCAGTGCGCCGATGACTTCGGAGTGAGATGCTCCAGTCAGTTCAGTTAGCCGGTTGACGATCCATTCTGGAAAGTCCCCACCTGACGCACCAACCGCTGTTTTCACCTAAACTTCTTCTAGTACTTCGTCCGCGCCAAACGCTCGAAGCAGCTCTTGCTCGACGGCTCCAAACTCGATTGGCTTGTCCTCGTCTTCAGCGATTTCGCCTTCTTCGGTCAAAGTGCCTTCGGTTAGGGCTTCGTCTAGTGGGCGAGCTTCCAAAATCACTTCAGCGATCTTGCTGGTCACGAGCTTCACGGCTCGAATCGCGTCATCGTTGCCGGGAATCACGTAGTCCACAACGTCAGGATCGCAATTCGTGTCAACAACTGCAACGATTGGAATTCCAAGCTTGCGAGCTTCCTTAATCGCAATGTCTTCTTTATTTACGTCAATCACGACCATGCATTCCGGAATCGAGACCATATTTCGAATGCCTTCAAGGAATCGGTTTAGCTCGGCCCGTTCTTCGAGCCGCTTGAGCATTTCCTTCTTAGGAAGTCGCGCAAGATAACCTTCGGCCTCCATCCGGTCAAGTTCTTTAAGCCGCTGCACGCGAAGCTGAATCGTCTTCCAGTTGGTAAGGGTTCCGCCAAGCCATCGCTCGCTGACCCAGAACATTCCAGATTTCTGCGCCGCTTCTTTCACGGCCGCTTGGGCTTGCTTTTTGGTCCCAACGAATAGGACGTTTCCGCCGTTTTCGGCGATGCCTTTGACAAACTCGAGGGCTTCCTCGAATAGCTTCATCGTTTGGTGTAGGTCGAGAATATAGATCCCGTTTCGCGCTCCGTAGATGTAGCGCTTCATTTTCGGGTTCCATCGCCGGGTCTGGTGTCCAAAATGAACGCCAGACTCCAGCAGGTCTTTCATGCTGAGTTCTGCCATATATGCTCCAGGTTATTCCTCCAAGCGTAGGTTTTTGTATCTTTATTTTAGATTTTAGATTTTAGATTTTGGATTCAGGGCCAATAGGGCTCAGTCAAAAGCCAAAAATCAAAAATCAAAAATAATCGTCGCGCTCTCTTTCCGAGTCTCCCCGGCACCTGATCGCGCTCCACGCTTGTGTGAGATGGAAGTCATTGTACCAGAACGTATCCCTTTCATTCAAAATGGCTCCGCCCTTGACAACTTCCCACAAACTCCGCCATAATTCCAATTGCTCTGAACTCTAGGAGAGGGAAGGGCAACTCACGTCGAGGAAGGCAGCCGCGAGGCAGGTTTTCAAGAATCAAAGAAATGAACCATAACTAGATTCAAAAAGCCGCGCCCCTGTCGAGAGATCGAAGGGGTTTTTTGTTTTCGATTGTGGATTGTGGATTATAACAGTGTGGAGTGGTGAGTGTTGATTGCAGAAAACCAACAACCAATAACCAATAACCAACAACTGACAGCCGAAAGCTTAGAACCGAACGAGAAGTGAAAAGTAATCAGAGGAATTGATGCCGACAGTCAACCAATTGGTACGCAAAGGAAGAACGCAGCCGAAGTTCAAATCGAAATCGCCTGCACTCAAAGGGAACCCGTTTCGAAGGGGTGTTTGCACTATCGTGCGAACTCAAACGCCTAAGAAACCGAACTCGGCCCTTCGAAAAGTCGCTCGTGTGCGCTTGACCAATGGAATCGAAGTCACCGCCTACATTCCAGGCGTCGGCCACAACTTGCAGGAGCACAGCGTCGTCCTCGTAAGAGGCGGACGTGTGAAAGACCTTCCCGGCGTTCGATATCACATCGTTCGCGGAACCCAACAGACTGCCGGAACAAACAACCGAATGCAGGGCCGAAGCAAATACGGCACAAAGAGGCCGAAGGCGGCGAAGTAATCCATTTTGGATTTTAGATTTTAGATTTTGGATTTCAAAAGCAGAACCCGACAACCAATAACTAACAACCAAAAACCAATAACAGAACTCTTGGGCGAGACGCCCAAGCCATAAAGAAAGATATGCCAAGAAAAGGACCACCAATCAAACGAGAAATCAAGCCTGACCCAGTTTATGGTTCAGAAATGATGCAGAGATTCATCAACCGTATGATGATGAGAGGCAAAAAGACAGTTGCCGAACGAATTTTTTACGGCGCAATCGCAACTGCTGCCGAAAAAGCTGGCGAAGAAGCCACTACAGTTTTTGACAAAGCAATTCAAAACGCAATGCCAAATGTCGAAGTTCGCCCTCGTCGAGTTGGCGGCCAAACTTACCAAGTTCCTATGGAAGTTCGCCCTGATCGTCGCAGAACTCTCGCGTTGCGTTGGCTCGTCGAATCGGCTCGAAAGCGTTCGGGCAAGACCATGACCGATAAGCTCGCTGGCGAATTGTTCGACGCCTTCAGCGGAACAGGCGCAGCAATCAAAAAGCGCGAAGACACCCACCGAATGGCTGAAGCCAATAAGGCGTTCGCCCACTACAGATTCTAATTTTGGCTTTAGTCAGAAGCGGGAAACGGGTCAGAGCTGAAATTGAGCTCTGACCTTTTTTCATTTTTTCGTTTTCTGCTCGTTCACTCTGCTTACTTTGCGAGCTAGTGTTTCTCCTGGGTTTGAAGATAATTGGTGCAAAGTCGGCCGCAATGACTTACAATAGAACCCTTATGAGAACTAATCTATTGCGATCCCTAACGCTTGCTATTGGAGTTAGCGTTGCGGGAAGCTCTTTTGCGATCACTCTTAACGCTCATCCCGGACCTGCAAATAATGGCGGTGCCACTGGGTGGGCAATGTTTCTTAATTTGACTGCTGGTGCCAATGCGCTTTCAGTTACTGGACTCACTACGGCAAACACTGCTGTCGCTAACGCTGCATTCAGTATTGAAGTGTTTACTCGGACTGGTACGGCTTTGGGCGGACCAGTCGGTTCTGGACCTGGAAGTTCAACTCCAGGATGGACTTCGCTCGGAATTGCAAGCGCAACACAGGGAGCGGTTTCAAGTGGCGTGTCATTGCTTGTTAATATTCCCGACATTGCTGTAGGTGCTGGAAGCACAGTAGGCGTGGCGCTTAGGTTTACGGGCGCCGGACCCCGATATTTTGGAACTGGTGCTCCTGCACTCTCAAACTTCTCGGACGCAAACGTAACTCTTACCACTGGTGACGCCCGCTCGGCACCATTTACAACGGGTGGCAGTTTCTTTTCTTCCAGAGCCATGGTTGGGCGAATAGAGTATGACGTTGTTCCAGAACCAGCAACTATGTTGATTCTTGTTGGCGGTATTGGCGCACTCCTTAGACGACGAAAACGAGCATAGTCATTTCTTCGCGAACCGTTAACACGCTACGCGAACTAGGGATGAAATAGACTCGTAGTTCGTGCCAAATGTGGCAAAGGAAAGCAGGCCTGATCAAACTCAGGTCTGCTTTTTTACGTTCAAATGACTGTCATTTTGCCAGATTCAGGCTCAGCAACTGAAATTTGAAGCCTAAATCAAGCATAATAGATAACGAGCCTGGGAAGAATGGGCTCAGGAAATTCTCATGCAGGAGGCAATCGCTCAGGTTCAAGCATAATCGAAACCGGTGCAAAGCCGCCCCTGTCGCATATCGACACGGGGTTTTTTGTTGCGGAAGCAAACATTGTCTTGCCTATTTTGAGAAGAAATAAACATCATGGCTCGTACACACCCTCTAAACGTAGTTCGAAATATCGGAATCGCCGCGCACATTGATGCGGGCAAAACAACAACAACAGAACGAATTCTGTTCTATACCGGTAAGTCGCACAAAATGGGCGAAGTGCACGAAGGTGCCGCAACCATGGACTGGATGGAGCAAGAGCAGGAGCGGGGAATTACGATTACTTCCGCTGCAACTTCCTGTTTCTGGAGCGGATCGCAAGGCGATAAGCCCGAGCACAAAATCAACATTATTGACACGCCGGGTCACGTGGATTTTACGGTTGAAGTCGAGCGCTCGCTTCGAGTTCTTGATGGAGCAGTGTGCGTGCTCTGTGCAGTCGGCGGAGTTCAGCCTCAAACCGAAACGGTTTGGCGGCAGATGAACAAGTACAAAGTCCCTCGAATCATCTATGTGAACAAGATGGACCGTTTGGGCGCAGATTTCTTTTCAGTTTTAGCTCGCGCCAAGGATCGTTTGGGTGCTAACGCCGCTCCGATCCAGATTCCAATTGGTGCCGAAAGCGGCTACCTTGGCTATGTTGATCTGATCACGATGAAGGCATCGGTCTACGATACTGATGACGACAAGGGCAAGACTTTCCGCGAAACCGAAATCCCTGAGAATCTGCGGGCTGTTGCCGCCGAATACCGCGAAAAGATGATTGAAGCCATCGCCGACTGCGATGATTCGATCATGGAGCGATTCTTAGATGGCAAGGAAATCGGCGAAGCCGAACTCCGAAGCGCGTTGCGAATTGGTACATTGGCAAATAAGATCGTGCCGATGATTTCAGGTTCGTCTTTCAAGAACAAGGGTGTCCAAGCGATGATTGACTGCGTGGTTGATTATCTGCCTTCGCCACTTGATGTTGGTGCGATTGCTGGCGTTGACCCTGATACGGAAGAAAAGATTGAGAGAAACCCTGACGACAAGCAGCCGTTTTCGGCCTTGGCGTTCAAAATCATGTCCGACAAATATGTTGGACGTTTGACCTTCATTCGAGTCTATTCCGGAACACTCAAAAAGGGTTCACAGATTGAAGTTACCTACCGAGAACCTTCGACAAACGATTTTCGAACTCGAACCGAGCGAGTCGGCAGAATTTTGGAAATGCATGCCAACTCGCGAAGCGATATTGACGAAGTAAATGCTGGCGATATTGTGGGAGTCATCGGACTTGGCGACGTGAATACAGGACATACCATTTGTGATCCGGACCATCTGATCGCGCTTGAATCCATCAAATTTCCGGAGCCGGTTATCCAGATTGCAATTGAGCCGAAATCAAAAGCCGATCAAGAGAAATTGGGTTCATCGTTGCATCGTTTGGCGCAAGAAGATCCGACATTCCGCGTTTATACTGATCAAGAATCAGGGCAGACAATCATATCTGGAATGGGCGAACTTCACTTGGAGATCATCGTTGACCGTTTGAACCGAGAATTCGGTGTTCAAGCGAACCAAGGCAAGCCGCAAGTTGCGTATCGAGAAACCGCAACGATGGTTGCAAAGGGCGAAGGCAGATTCATTCGGCAAACTGGTGGTTCAGGCCAATACGGCCATTGCTGGCTACAGATTGAACCTCAGGAAGCAGGTGCAGGATTTGCATTTGAAAACCGAGTGGTTGGCGGATCAATTCCTAAAGAATACATTCCTGCCATCGAGAAAGGAGTACGGGACGCAATTCGAAATGGCACGATTGCCGGATATCCAGTTGTAGACATCAAGGTCGCCGTTCTTGAAGGCAGCTACCACGACGTAGACTCGAACGAAAACGCATTTAAGCAGGCCGCTATTCTTGGCTTCAAAGAAGCGATGAAAGCCACAAAGCCAGTTATCAAGGAACCGATTATGCACGTCGAGGTCACAACGCCCGACGGAAACGTTGGCGACGTGGTCGGAGATTTGAACAGCCGCCGAGGACGAATCGAAGGCATGGAGCAGGCGATGGGGAATGTGACTGTAGTAAACGCGCACGTTCCACTATCTGAGATGTTTGGCTATGTAACGACTTTGCCAAAATAGATTGATCATGGGTATCGTCTTATTGTACCCATCCATAAAACTCTGAATATCTTCAGCAGATATGCCGCCGGTTTGCCAGGCCAGGATCACATCATCCTTGATGGAACTTTCAGGTCGGTCACCCGGCGATGGGTGAAAGGATAACTGGTCACGACGGCGATGACGAGGGTCTGCAGGCGGTAGTCGTCCTTGGCGACCGCGGCGGTGACCCATGCCTTTCAAGCCG
>JANNJE010000070.1:0-2013 GCA_031405735.1 Armatimonadota bacterium
CTCCAATCGTTCCCACAGACATCTCGCAACCGACGCCGCAATAAGGACAAGTCGTTTTGGTCCATTTATCGGGTTCGCCCGACTCCAATCGGGTCTTGTCAATGAGTGCGCCCGTCGGGCAAGCGTCCGCGCAGGCACCGCACGATTTGCAGGAACTTTCAACTAGCGATGCCATTGAATCTGGCAAGACATGAATGTCGGCTCCACGGTCCATCACATTCCAAACAAATGTGCCTTGGATTTCATCGCAGATTCGAACGCATCGAAAACATTGAATGCACGCTTCAGGGTCAAAGCGAAAATAAGGATTAGATTCGTCGAACCTGCCCGATGAACTGCCTTCAGGTTCAATTCCATACCGATCAAGCCACTTGTGGAGCTCCTTTTCAGGGAACTGCGTGGCAGCTTCTTTGGGATATGAACGAGCTTGAAGCGAGAGAGCGGCTTTTCGATCCAATTCTAGTTCAGGTGTATCAACTTCCAGTTCCATCCCTTCTGTTACATGAAGGGCGCAGGATGCGACAGGACGACTTGAACCTTTTAGCTTTACAAGACAAAATCGGCAAGCACCGATTGGCTCCAATCGTGGATCGTGGCAGGCTGTTGGAACTTGAAGTCCAACACTTCGAAGTGCATCTAGGGCACTTGATCCTTCAGGGACGGTCACGTTTTGGCCGTCAATGGTGATTGTCACCTGTTTCATGGCCTGTACAGTTAGTATAGCGGGTTTAGCGTGATCCCACGGACTGCTACGATGCCATGGCCTCTAACCTTCCTCGACAAATCCTTGATTCGTTTTCTTTTCATGAATCAGAATCGAGCCCACAATAAACGTAATCGAAGCAATTGCCATCGGATACCAAAGTCCGGCTAACTTGTTTCCTGTCGCTCCGACCATCGCCGTCCCAATTAACGGCACAAGCCCCCCGAATACGCCGTTGCCGATGTGATAGGGAAGCGACATCGACGTGTACCGAATCTTGGTCGGAAACATTTCAACCAGAAACGCTGCTATCGGCCCATAAACCATGGTCACAAAAACGACTTGGATGAATACTAGGAAAACCAAAGTCCAATATGCGGTCTGATCCGGCGTGATTTGAATTTGCGGTTTGACCTTTTCTGAAGGTGCAGGAGGGTCTTTTCGTGTGATCGTGAATCCAGCATTGATGCCCCTTGAAACGTTCCAAACTGTTTCCTTTTTGGTGACTGGATCAACGACTCTCTCGACTACTGGAGCCGACATAGTGAAGGATTCGGGAGTTGGAATCGTTCGCTGCATCGCGGTGTAAATCGGCATGTACGCCAAAACCGCAATAAGGCAGCCCGCCATCATGATCTTCTTGCGCCCGATTCGGTCGCTTAAGAATCCAAAGAGAATGAACAATGGCGTCCCGAAAACCAGAGCCCATGCGATGATCTTGTTCGCCGAGGCGCTTTGAACGTTCATAACGGTCTGCAAAAAGTAGAGCGCATAGAACTGGCCGGTGTACCAAACCACGCCTTGGCCAGCCGTCGCGCCGAAGAGGGCAATTAGTACTAGCCGCCGATTTTCGGGAGCCACAAAGCTCTCTCGTAGCGGATTCTTGCTGATTTCGCCCTTGTCTTTGGTCTTTTGGAAAAGAGGCGACTCTGCCATTTTTCGGCGGATGACATAGGAAATAACAACGAGAACGCTCGAAAGAAGGAACGGGATTCTCCAACCCCAAACATTGAAGTCGGCTTCGCCAAGGCTCGATCTCGTTGCCAAAATCACTAAGAGCGAAACAAATAGCCCAAGTGTGGCGGTGGTTTGAATGAAGCTTGTATAGAAGCCGCGTTTGCCATTCGGTGCGTGTTCTGCCACATACGTTGCAGCGCCACCGTATTCGCCGCCTAATGCTAAGCCTTGAATCAACCTCAAAATCAAGACGAGAACGGGCGCGAAGTAGCCAATCGTATCGAATCCCGGAACAAGGCCGATAGCAAAAGTAGATAGTCCCATCATGAGGAGGGTGAGCATGAAAGTGTGCT
>JANNJE010000071.1:0-3260 GCA_031405735.1 Armatimonadota bacterium
GGTGCCACATCTCTGGGCAGCATCGAATCCGCACATGCCAAATTGTACGAAGTCACAGCCGCCGCTGTGCTTGATTGAATCAAATACGCATTGATCGCCGCAGCCAATTTGTCATGCTGTGTATGGTGAACATAGTTGTAATCGCTCACTCCCGTTTCCATTGTGAAGAACCCAGGAACGCCAACCGCATTAAAGCTCGCATGATCGCTTCCGCCGCCGCGAGGCATACGCGCCGTGGCGTTAAACCTCATCGGAAGATCTGGGAAAGCCGCTACCAAGAGGTCAATCGAAGGCTGGAAATACGATCGCTGAGTTTCAAGGCCAGCAAAGCCGCCCCAATAGTTCGTCCCGCCATCATCAACTAAGCAAGCACTGATTTTTGGCATTTCGGCTTTGTGTGCGTCTACGTATGCTCTGGAACCGAAAAGTCCTTGCTCTTCGCCCGTCCACAGAATAAATCGTATGGTTCGTTTTGGCTTGGCTCCAGCCAATCCAAGAAGCCGTGCACACTCTAAAGTCACGCTACTACCCGTTCCATTATCAAGCGAACCCTGTGAACCCGGCCCATCCCAACTGTCAAAGTGGCCGCTTACGATGACCACTTCATCTGGCTTTTCAGAACCCCTGATTTCTGCAACAACATTTGAATGAACAATGGGTCCCTTTCGAAAGCTCTGTCTAAGGTCAAATTCGAGTTCGACTTTTTTGCCCGTATTGATGGCGGTAGCAACGGCTTCAAAATCGCTTTTTCGGATCGTGATTTTTACATCCTTTGGCAATTCTTCCCATTTGATGTTGTATCTGCCGCCAGTTAGCACTAGCTCATTCCTTGAACCGGAAATCTGCCCTTTAATGCCAGCTTTGATGGCTTCGGCAAGGATTGCGTCGCGGATTTCCTTGGTTGGCAGATTTGCAGTTCCAGCCGGAAGCATGAGCATCCAGGCTCCTCTAAATGAGCTTCGGTTTTTCACGAACTCGTCCATCGTCATCGGCTCCATCATTGCTCGCCCCTTCTGAAGCCCTTTGGTTCCCGGCATCCAGCTTGCCGTTGTAAATTGAAAATCGCGAACTGACGGAGAAGTCATTCTTCCGACGTGCCCCGATTTCGCTCGGTCGAATCCGACAGGCCATTCGCCCCATTTTTCGAGGTGAACGTTCGTGCACCCAAACTTTGTGAACTGTTCCATCGCCCATATCGAGCCTTGCTCAAGGGCAAGGGAACTTGTGAGACGTGCTCCGATCTGTTCGGTAATCGTTTCGAGGTGAACGCGAGTCTGGTTTTGCGATTTTCCGGTTTCGATAATCGCTTTCAAAACTTCGGGGTCGCCTTGTGCGAATGTGCTCGATGCAGTCGCAAGAGCGAGAAGAGAAATCCAATACTTCATGGCCATGTTTTCAGTTTGACTCAATCGCGCGGAAAATGGATATATGTTAGGAGAAAGTGGGAAGATTCGAGAACGCAGAAGTTCAGGTCTCCAGGCGATTCTGAATCTAGTTGAATGGGATCAATGATGCAGCTATTGTTTATAAGTATTAATACCTGTTTCCTCAGAGCTTTCAAGAAATCAACGAATTTGATTGTATAATTGCTTCATGATGCTGAAATACTCCTTGATTGGCGCATCATTTGCTCTTTCTTGCGCGGTCTTTGCCCAGGATTTGGAAATCGGGTGGGCGGGCAACGGATTGACTAACATTGTTGGTGCGCCTAACAACAGTTTTGTTGCGTTGGGTTCAACAACAACGACAAGCTGGCAGACTCCAATTGTCTACAATCCGTTTTCGATGGCGGCATTCCTAGGCATTAGCGTTAGCACGCTTGCTCGAGCCGACATCATTGCCATTGAGGGCAATGGAGGCGGCTCCCCTGCTGGACATTTTGAAAGTAGCCGTTGGACGTTTACAAATGGTGCCTTTACGCAGACAATTGATCATAACGAAACAAGCGCAACTCCGGGTCCTGGAATTGTCGCTTTTGGTTCCTTAAGTCAAGCTTCATATAATGCTTTTTTTGGTATTTCTGGGACGAATAGCCCTGTCATCTCTTGGATTTTGCTTGACTCGGCTTTAGATGTGCGCGATCCCGGATTTAGCTTGAACGTTCAGCAGGGATTTCCATTTTTACCAGGCGAAGGAACTCCAGATCCCGATGCTATCGGTCGGGTTGTTTGCACGGTGCCTGAGCCAAGTTCATTGATTGCTGCTGGCTTGGGTATTGCCGCGTTTGTTCGCCTGCGTCGAAACCGAAAGTAGACTAGCCCAGTCTTAAGTCGCCAAACTACGGGCTTTGATCTCCGCTTCTGGGTCCGCCAGTGGTCTAGTGGGTCAGATCATCTGTCTAATCTGCGCACTTAACCTGCACCAGAACTTCGAGCAAAGCTGAATCCGCAAAATCTGGTGTGTAGGTTTGTCCGTGGCGTTGCTCCAATTCCTTGTAAATGCTTTTGCCTCTTTGCTCGTTAGACCAATACGTAGCGGAAAGAATGTTTGGAGTAACGAGCTTTGAGGGACGAGAAATCGCAAGGCGGCGGAAGTATCAATCGGAAGATTTCCTGGGCCCTTGCGATATTCCTTAACGGAGAGTGTTGAGAAATGACTCCGAAGGAGTCAAAGCCCAATAGCCCGGAGTCGAACTTGAGAGACTCCGGGCTCAAACGGCTCCCGAACCAGCCCCGGGGATCGGGGCCAGAATCCCAAAACCTAAAAATGTATCAGCCCCTTAAAGGGAAACTCAGAAACAGTGTCGAACTGTTAAATTGATGGACAACGAACTGATGGATAGAGTGAGGCACCTCGCCAAAGACGGCATTTCTGCCGAAGTCAAGACCTTTGGAAGAGCAATCGTCGCCCTTACTGATGAGATCGCCAAGTTGCGAGATGATCTGAAGGAGGCGCGGCAAGAAATCAAGGAAGCGAAATCCAGTGCTGGCATGGCAGCCCCCGCCAAGCCGACGATTAGAATGCCAGGTTTCGCACAGGCTGAAGCCGACTCGGATAATGGGGGTGACGATGGAGACGAACCCGAGGTCGAAACCCCCTTCCGGTGGTCCTGCTCCCCCAAGCCTTGGGGCATTTGGCGGATAGCTTAAGTTTTTCTGCCAGGGCACGGGATATGTTGGATTGAGATGTCTTTTTATGCAACGTTCAACTTAGGATCGCTTCTATCTATGATCCGTCGTTGCAACAAACATGTACAAGAAGCAATGGGTCGAGCTTCGTGCCTCTACGGATTGCCTCTCCCTACTCCCTCGAAACAAGCC
>JANNJE010000072.1:0-4039 GCA_031405735.1 Armatimonadota bacterium
GTGCTTCTCGCTCAAAAGAAGCGTTTGTCCAGTCGCAATAGTTCGAATCAACGCACCAGGTTTGTTTGAGATTGCTGATAGAGAGGGCTTCGATCATTGTGGTCAATTCGCTCGTGCCGAATGACCATAAAGCATCCGTCCCCTCATGCTCGGCCAGTACTTTGGCGAGTTCATTCGTAGAGCCGGAAACCAGATTGACGACGCCTGCAGGAACGTCTGACGTCTCCAGAACTTGGACGAATTCCATGATCGGGATGGCATTGGTCTCGCTTGGAATAGCAACAACAGTATTCGCCATGGCAATCCCAAGCGCAATTGGTGCGACACTTCCCAACAGAATTTGATTGGTGGGGCTAATGATGCCAAGGGCTCCAACCGGCTCGTTTCGAGTGTAAACCAACCCTGTAAATGCAGCCGAATGAACATGTCCGTCGAATTTGTCCGCCCACGCTGCCGCCCGAAAAAGGCAGTTCGTCGTTCTTTCGACTTCTGACTCGGCTTTTTGCTCCGATTGATATGCAAAAGCAAGCAGTTCTACAAAATCTGCCTTTCTTGCTTCAAAATTCTCCGCTAAGAAGTACAGAATTTGTGCTCGAGCATGGTGGCAGGATTTGCACCAGGTGCTTTGGGCGTTAATCGCGGCTTCGACAGCATTTCGAATGTCTTTGCGATTCCCGCGCGCAACTTCGCCCATTCGCTTTCCTGCGACCAATATCTCGTCGCTGTAGCCACCATCCGGCCGGGCTTGTTTTCCACCGATGTACTGCTTGTAAGTTCGATCAATTCCCGACTTGAGATCAATGGTTTCAGTCTTGAGGTCTTCGGATTTAGGGGCCGCCGGTTTGCGAAGCGCGAGGTATTCGTACATTCCCTCCTTCCCGCCTTCACGCCCAAATCCGCTTTCGCGGTATCCGCCGAACCCAACAGCAGCATCAAATTGGTTTGTGCAATTGATCCAAACTGTCCCGGCTTTGAGCTTTCCGGCAATATCGTGCGCTAGGTTTATGTTCTCGGTCCAAAGACTCGATGCGAGGCCGAAAACGGTGTTGTTGGCGAGGGCTATCGCTTCAGCAGGGTTTTTGAAAGTCATTGCGACCAAAACAGGCCCAAAAATCTCGACCTGTGCAACCGTTGACGACGGCGAGACGTTGGTGAGAAGCGTCGGAGGGTAAAACCAACCTTTCTCTGGAATCGAGCATTTAGGCTGGAATTTTATTGCTCCTTCTTTCACACCAATTTCCACTAATTCGGTAATTCTCTCAAGTTGAATTGAATCTACGATTGAGCCGATGTCTATCGCCTTGTCGAGCGGATCGCCGACCCTGAGGGTCTCCATGCGCCTCTTCAACCTTGTAAGGAATCGGTCCGCAACTCCTTCGTGTACCAACAGCCTAGATCCAGCGCAGCAAACTTGACCTTGGTTGAACCAAATGGCGTCCACGACGCCTTCTACTGCCGAATCCAAATCCGCATCTTCGAAAACAATAAATGGAGATTTTCCGCCCAATTCTAAGGAAAGTTTCTTGCCGCTTCCAGCCGTCGCTTCTCGAATGATCCTGCCAACTTCTGTCGAGCCAGTAAAGGCGATTTTGGATATCCCGGGGTGTTCGACGATCAGTTTTCCTGTTTCGCCACCTCCGGTTATGATGTTCACAACTCCTGGTGGAACCCCAGCTACTTCACAGATTTCAGCAAAGAGAAGCGCCGTGAGAGAAGTAAATTCAGCGGGTTTCAAGATAACACAGTTTCCGGCCGCTAGTGCTGGGGCGATTTTCCAAGCCAGCATCAATAGAGGAAAATTCCAAGGAATAATCTGACCGACGACGCCAAGCGGTTCGTAATTTTCAAATTCTGTGCCAACTAACTGCGCCCAGCCTGCGTGATGGTAGAAATGGCGAATCACGAGAGGAATGTCAATATCGCGGGTTTCTCGAATCGGCTTGCCGTTATCTAGAGACTCTAAGGTCGCAAACAGCCTTGAGTGCTTTTGAATTTGCCGAGCGATGGCATAGAGCACCTTTGCGCGTTCGATTGATGGTTGCTTGGACCATTCCTTGTATGCTGTCTTGGCGGCAGAGACGGCATTGTCAACATCGCCTTGGTTCGCAACTGCAAGTTGTCCAAGTTCATTTGCATTTGACGGGCAAAAAGTCGCCATCCATTTATTTGAACCTGGAGCAACCCAAGAACCGCCGATAAACAACCCGAATTTTCGGTCGTGAGCGGCGATCCAAGCCTCCGCCTCGCTCCTTGATTCGGGAGCGGGACCGTATTCCATTGTGGCAAAGAGTTCTTTGACTCCGGGCGTCATAAGCTCAGTTTACGCGAACTAGGCGAAGTTTCGGGAAAACCGGGATACTTCTGATGATGCGAGGCTTCATTTGTTTGGGTTTTGGGATGGCATTGCTTTGCGTTTCATGTAGCTCGCCAGAATCCAAACCGACAACGGATACGACGCTGATTTCTGGAGCACCTAGGCATCCGGTTACTGAAAAAATGAGCGGCGTGACCTCAAAATTGACCACATCCAAGGTTGCCAATTTTGGTGGAAATGATCTGAGCGGCAAGCGAATTGAACTAGACTCCGTTCTCGATAAGGGCCCAGCTATCGTATATTCGATCAAAGAGGGGTGCCCTTGCAGCACAGATTTCGAACCATTTGCAAATTCATTTAGCAATCGATACAGGGATCGAGTTACCGTTCTCGGAATTTACAATGAGAGCACATCCGCAGGCAAGAAGTGGGCGGAGCAGCATAGTTCTGACCACCCTATCATCTCTGATCCTTCGCTGAAGATTGTCAAACAATTGAAGCAAGAACGAAGCGTTTATGTGACCTTAATTGACCAACGAAGGCAAATTGTCAAATCGTGGGCTGGATATTCGAAGTCCATGCTTTTGGAACTCGACAAACTAATCCAGGAACAAGTTATCGTGAGCATCCCAGCATTCGATACTGCGTATGCTCCGGTTGCTCAGGCTTCAGGTTGCCAGCTGTTTCAGGGTGAAGGATTCGCGGAAGGCGATCTGCCTTGATCCCAATCGAACTTGGTCCGGTCGAGCTAATCGGGTCCTCAGTTTTGCTTCGACCGATGGAGATATCCGACGTTGACGACCTCCTTGAAGCAGGAAACCATGCCGAAATTTGGGCTTTTACCATTGACAATGCCGGGCAATCGAAGCAGGCAATGCAAAAATATGTAGCGACTGCTATGGCAAATCGAGGCACGGGTATCGAGCTTCCCTTTGTTCAAATTCATCAAGATTCTGGAAAAATCATCGGCTCGACTCGATATCAATTGACTGATCCAAACAGCCTCGAAATTGGCTGGACTTGGATACATCCCGATTTTCAGCGAACAGGAATCAATACAGAGTCAAAATATCTGCTTCTATGCCATGCCTTCGACAGACTGAACGCAACACGAGTTCAATTTAAAACAGACGACCGAAACTTTAAGTCTCAAAATGCAATTTTGCGAATCGGAGCGAAATTTGAGGGCGTCTTGCGTTTGGATAGGTCAACATGGGATGGTCACCGTCGAAGCACGCACATGTATAGCATCCTAGCAAGCGAGTGGCCAGAGGTTAAGAAGAATCTGGCAACAATGCTCCAAATTCCCCTTTCTCCCTAATCCTCAAACTTGGACCTTCCACGATCAGGGAGAAAGGGGTTAGGGGATGGAGGGTGGTTTGTTCCGTGCGCCCCCCTTGGCATACAGCACTTTCCTCCAAATCGAAAATCGAAAATGGACCAACCCTCACCCCCAACCCCCTCTCTCTCGCTGCGTTCCTTGGAGGGGCTAATTTACGCCATTGGATGCCGATTGACTGCCGAATACTTCCCAGTTAAGCCATGCTCGATTTGGCGTTCGATATCTGTAAGCAATGCACTAGCGCCGATTCGAAAAAGCTTTGGAGCGAGCCATTGATTGCCCAATTCTTCCTTCATCAGAATAAGCCAATCAAGCGATTGCTTCGCCGTCCGAATGCCTCCTGCAGGCTTCAATCCAACCTGAAAACCCGTCCTCTCCTGATA
>JANNJE010000073.1:0-6876 GCA_031405735.1 Armatimonadota bacterium
GCTCGGCGAATTCGACTCTAGGGTCCCTGTTAAGAGTTTCAATAGCAGAGAGCATATTGCCTTCGACCCTGATGAGCAGGATTCCAGGTTCGCCTGCAGCTTTCATTTCGTCCGTGCGGATCGTTTCGATCACTTCACCTGAAATGGTTGCGACAGATGCACCTCGCATCGAAGGAGCCGAATCAGCCTTGAATTGAACGAGGATTTCACCAGGAACGAATTCCGGCAAGTTCAATGCTTTGAAGATGATTTCGTTCAGCCGAACTTGCTTAGCAGGTGTTTGCGCGATGCTGATGCTTGCAAAGGCAAGTGCGCAAATTGGAATAGAAATGAATTTGGATTGATTCATGAATAACCTCAATTTATGGAGTCCACAACCCGTGCGGACGATACGATTGTAACACACAAATCTGCAAATACTGACAAAAAAGTGCAGGAATTTACAGTGCAATCTTCACTAATGGGCTTCATGGGTAAACGAATGCTCCTCGATGAGCCAATCTTCACGAGCGGGACGCTTGAGCCACGTTTGGGTACCCTCTAGCATCCAATGACAGCTAGAGAGCTTCGCCAAAAATATCTTGAATTCTTTGCTTCAAGAGGGCATACGGCGCACCCTTCGGGTTCGCTCATTCCGTATGATGTCACAGGTCGTCTAGATGAGTCTTTGCTCTTCAACGGTGCGGGGATGGTGCAGTTCAAACCGTATTTTCGGGGAGTGGCGACTCCGCCAAATCCAAGGCTGACAACGGCGCAGAAGTGCGTCCGAACGGGCGATATTGACGAGGTTGGCAATCTATCGCACCTTACTTTTTTCGAGATGCTTGGCAATTTCAGCTTCGGCGAATACTTTAAAGAGGAAGCAATTGCGTATTCGTGGGAATTTTTGACTTCAAAAGATTGGCTTGGGCTTGACCCCAAGAGGCTTTCGTTTACTGTTTTTGAAGAAGATGACGAGACTTTTGGCTATTGGGCGAAGCACCTTTCTGAAGCTGGAATTGACCCCGAAACCCGCGTTTTCCGGCTTGGCGAAGAAACGAACTATTGGCCGGCTGGTGCGTTTTCCAACGGCCCTCCTGGGCCGTGCGGGCCGAATTCAGAGATGTTCTATTGGGTTTCGAATGACTCGGAACCCCCTCCTTTTTCGAGGAACGAGAAAGAGGAAGGGGCAGGGGGTGGAGTTCCGGCGTACACACGAGACCAATGGATTGCCGACGATGCCGCCAAAAACTGGCTGGAGATTTGGAACGATGTCTTCATTCAATACGAATGGCAAGGCGAGCTCAAGAATCCTGAACGGCCGGCAGATGGATTCAAGAAGCTGGGGATGCCGAATCTTCCTTTTCAGAGCATTGATACCGGCATGGGGCTGGAGAGAACTTCGGCAGTTTTAGGCGGGTTTCAAAGCGTTTACGACACGGATTTGTTTGAGCCAATAATCAACAGGATTCTGGAGCTTATCTGTGGTGGCAGATCAGAACTGAGGCAGGGCAAAAACTTGGAGAATGCCCTTTCTTCACCTGATTCCACTCCTGCAGTCAGCAAGCCTGGAAACTCGATCACTTCGTACCATGATTTAGTAGAAGAACATGCCCGAGCTGTGCGTATCATCGCAGACCACATCCGAACGGCTTGTTTCTGCATCGCTGACGGAATTCTTCCAGGGAATTCGGGAAGGGGCTACGTACTGCGCCGCCTGATTCGAAGGGCAGTTTTGAAAGGCGCCAGAACTCTCGGCTTTGAGAATCTTTTCCTGTTCAAAGTCTATGATGGCGTGGTTGAGGCGATGGGAGATCACTATACGGAGCTGGTTGAGCTGCAGGATGTAATAGTTGAAACGCTGAAGAATGAGGAGGTGCTCTTCAGGAGGACGTTGATTAGAGGCATGGAATTACTCGAAGAAGAACTCTCGCACTTTGGACCAGGAGAGAAAGTTTTACGTGGCGGACTTGCATTCGGCCTATACGACACTTTTGGCTTCCCCCTCGAAGTGACTCAAGAGCTTTGCGAAGAAGCCGGAGTCACAGTTGACGTCGAAGGCTATGAAGCTGCCCTCAAAGAAGCTCAAGAGCGCTCCCGTGCGGGATCAGCAATGGACTCGGTTTATGGCGGAGTTGGGATTGCGTTTACTTTTACTATTGCGTCGGGACAGTCAGGACCGACGCCAACACATTTTGTTGGCTACAGTTCCACTTCATGCGAAGCCAAGATCATTGGAGTTCTGCCGGTTCCAGATGAAGACGGCAATCCATCGGGAGAAATCGCCATTGCCCTAGATCAGACTCCGTTCTATGCTGAATCGGGAGGACAAGTTTCGGACATTGGGGTCATCCGTGGGAACGGCTTTGAACTTGCAGTAGTTGATGTTGCAAAACAAGATGGTGTATACGCTCATGTTTGCCGGCCAAATAGCGAACAACAGGCAATTCCCCAGTTCGGCGACATTGTTCTCGCCGAAGTTGACCCAGAACGACGACGCGCCATTACGCGAAACCATACGGCAACGCACCTGTTGCACGCTGCCTTGAGAAGGGTTTTAGGAAATCATGTAACCCAGGCTGGATCGCTCGTCGAGCCGAGCCATCTGAGGTTCGATTTCACACATGGAAAGGCGATGACGCCTGAAGAAATCAAGACTGTTGAGAAAATGGTCAATGCAGGATCACTAGCGAGCTTCGACGTTAACATTCATCCAGATGTGCCGATTGCTCAAGCAAAACAGATGGGAGCAATGGCGCTTTTCGGCGAGAAATATGGCGACAAGGTAAGGGTCGTTGACATCCGTTCGATGCAAGGTGAACAGATTAGCACCGAGCTTTGCGGCGGCGTCCACGTACGCAACACCGGCGAAATCGGCATGTTCAAGGTTCTGCATGAGGCTTCTGCGGCGAGCGGAGTTCGGCGAATCGAAGCGGTTACCGGAACCAAAGCCTATGAGTGGGCAATTCATCAGCACGAGGTCTTGAGACAGGCTGCCGAAAAGTTGAAATCGAATCCGCACGACTTGCTATTAGCCGTCGACAAATCTATTGAAGCTCTGAGAGAGGAAAAGAAGAAGAACGAAAAGTTACGGAACTCTTCAACACAGCCTTCGACTGCTGAATCTGTCCAGATTGGTACTTTCGACTTCGTCTTACAGAGAGCAGATGAAGTTGACTCGAAGGATGCGACGTTGATCGCTGACCGCTTAGCGGAGAACCAGCCCAAGAGGATCACACTAGTAGCGGCAGTATTTGAAGGCAAAGTGACTTTTATTTGCAAAGTGGGATCCGAAGCAGTTTCCGCGGGAGCTCACGCCGGAAATTTGGTGAAGGCGTTAGCCCAAATGGTAGGCGGAGGCGGAGGCGGTAGGCAGGATTTTGCAACTGCAGGCGGGAAAGACGCCGGCAAACTGCAACTAGCTCTGGATTCGGTACCCGGAATCGTAAAGGAGCAAGTAAAGGCTTGACGTATGCCGCAAGCCATGTTTTCTATTCGGAAGCTGAACGAGTCGGATGATTTTGAAGCACTGACAGAGTTGCTTCACCGAGCCTACCAAGAGCTTAGCGAAGCTGGACTCAATTACACAGCCGGATACCAAGATGCCGAAACGACCCGCGACAGATGTTCGAAAGGCGTTTGCCTTGTGGCTGAAGCAGGCGGAGAACTGATTGGCACGATATTGGTGAAACCCAGCCGCCCAGACGAGGATTGCGAAACGTATCGGGTTCCAAATACGGCTTCGATTCATCAATTTGGAGTCGATCAACAATGGCGTGGTTTTGGCATTGGGCGTGAGTTGCACGACGTCGCTGCAAATCAAGCGAGGGAATGGGGATGCGTTTCTGTCGCACTCGACACAGCGACTACTGCAGCCAGTCTGACTGCGATGTACCAAGCTTGGGGATATGAGATCGTCGAGGAAGTTCAATGGCCTGGGAAAACATACCGAAGCTTCATTTTTCGCCTTCAAATTTGATTCAAAGAAGGCTATTCGGCGGCGAACCGGAAGCCTGTGGATTCGCAATCTTCATGGCAAGCTTTCCTGACAATCCCCGAGTGGGCCAAATCCCCTTCGAAGCGCGAACCGCCTGAACAATGGACTGGATCGTAAGAATCAACCCTAGGAGCAGGAGCGCGAGCCAAGTGATTCCCATTCTCAAGAGGATTGGCCAAACGTCCGCCCATTCAAGAGTTGCGCCCTTTGTTGAAAGATGCTTTGCGATTTGGAAAATCGTAAACGTAACTGATATCAAGCCACCGATGAGCAGAATAGCTTTGAGAATGATTTCGTCCAAAAGTGCGCTAATCGCATGGCACTTTACGAATGGATATCGTTTGTTGCTGATTGCGATGGCTATTGCCGGCCCTATGATTGGAAAGAAAATGCTGGACACGTGACTCAATGCGGCGAGGTTTCTTTCGCGGGGTTCTGGGATTGGGAGTTGGCCAGCCATTGACTAGGAAACGAATAGAAATGAGGTTTCGTTGCGTGCAATGCTAAGGCATAAGTCCCGCCTGGGCAAACGGCGTCGTTCACAATATCCGGTTCCGATGAAGCTTCGTTTCAAATAGGCTTCAAATTCTAGGAGGACGGCCATGGCCAAAGAAAAGAAGACCAAACTGGCCGCCCTAGTGCGTGAATGGGAAAGAATCCAGCCTTATACGCTGGAATCGCTCGTAATTCGCACGGCGGCCCATCTATCCGGAGTTCGAGATGTTCCTAAGGGCGTTTTGAATTGTCTCGATGCACTTGGAAGAGACGACAGTCGGTACTTAGCAACGCAAGTTGACGAAGTGCTGCGATTTCTTCGCGAGTTGCTCTTAATGGAGCAAATGGGCATTCGAGAACTAGATTCCCGCGGCTCTGGTGGACAAAAAGTTGATTCTTCGATACTGCAGATTAAGGATTAATGATTTTGACGCCGAAATGATTTTGCCAGAACAAATACTTGTCAGGGCACAAAGTTAAGATGGGGACGTTTGTCATTTTAGCCAGAGCGGCAATTCTAATAGTTTCTTGAAATGGGAGCGCATCTGCTTCACTAAAGGTTGCTCTGCTGAGCCTTGCTTCAAGCGACTTAATGATGTACTCCCATTGGCCCCTCCAAATTGAACCAGAATCACTCCCTAGTTGAGCTTCTGCTTCATCCAAACATTCTTCGACCGTTTTGAATTGTTTTCGAATCAGTTCAAGTTGAACGTGTAACACAGGATCGGTTTTTGGATCAGATCGGAATGTTTCTTCAGTAGGATAAGGAGTCTCAACACCTACTGCTGCCAATTGTTGCCAGATTCTTGGACTTAGACGATTGTCATAAGACTGCAACCAAGCGACAAATGCCGAATCCCCAAAAATGCTGTCAAACTCAAATGCCATAAACTCCGAATGTTCTAGGAACCTAATCGGATAGTATGGGACAAATCTGATTCAAAATCAAGTTCGAGGATTCTTGATATTCGGAAAATTCACAAACATCATGGCAACTTGCTCTTTTGAAAGCAATCGTTGTTCATCAATTTCCCTTACTGATCGGCCATTTGAAAAAGTGCGCTGGGACGCCAACTTGTGCATCGATGCAACTATTTCTTGGTACTTGCCGTTGTTGTGGTTGTCTTTGCTTCCCTGCAAATCTTCACCTAATGGTAGGGACGCAAAATCAATTGCTATTGATTCCGTCTCTACTTCCTTTGTTCCTGGTGCCAATTTCTTTCCTTCCGAGTGTCCGTACGAGGTTTTCCAGCATAACACAATGTAAACAGCCAATGCAACAGTCCTGTAATACGGGCTAGCCGTAAAGAACTTTGTTTTGTCATTCAATTTTAGTAATCTATTCATGTTTGCACTCATACAACAACAGAGGCTGAAGCCCAATACAGTTCAAGAAACGTTCGTTATAACGAACGGCCAGCTACGCCCTGGTTTTCACCGCTTGAAAACTGGCTTCGATAGGCTGGATCAAGCCCTTTGATGACTTGCAAGTGAAATTCTTCGATAGGGTATTCGAGAAGCCCTAAGAGTTTTGCGAGAATCTCCTTGTTGATTGCGGTGTCTCCTAGCTCCGCCTTTGAGAGTGTTGACTTGCTCACTCCCAATTTCTCTTCAAGAGACTCTAGCGTCATGCTTCTCTGTTTACGAATTGAGCGAAGAAACCTGCCTTGCTCCCGTCGCCACTCAGCGGTATCTCGGCGTGCATCCACTTCATCCCAATTAAGTTGAGGCATGCTTACGCTCATCGGCACCATCTGACCTTCGATGGCTGACAATCGATCTTCGACAGTGACCTCGAACTCTCCCATACGATTCATGAGCGTATTCAGTGTCTCATTCAAAATTTCGAGTTGCTTCACAAGGTTGATTTCATTGGTCATGTTTTTCATACTCCTCTCCTAAGATGTTTCGGAATGTCAATAATACTACTTTTTTGGAGAATTCTGTGGAATTCTGTAGAAAAACAGGTATTTATGCCTAGAAAACATTGTTTTTCTTATAAAATGGTGAGATAGAATATGTGTATGCCGACTCCATATCAATCTTTGGACCCTGGCAATCCATTGCCAGAACATGTTCTGCTTCGTTGCTTTCTTCCAAAGCCAGCACACTTTAGAAGCAAACAACGCTCCACAGATATTGGGATTGCCCAATGTTGCAGCGAGCTAGCCCGCCAAAGACTAAACTGGTTGACTCACTCGCAGAAGGTCTGGAACCCTTATACGCATGCCTTTGTCCCATCGCCCAAATGTAGCGGCTTGAACAATCGTAACGACTCGCATCTGGCAGATCTAGTGGATGAGCTTGACAGAGTTAGCGGCTTGCATGTTGCTGAATTGCTCATGAATGAGATGCCATTGCATCGCAACGAGTTTTACTCTGCGCTAGACTGGCTTGCTATACTT
>JANNJE010000074.1:0-3129 GCA_031405735.1 Armatimonadota bacterium
GACAACGGACAACGGACAACAATCAACCAACCGAACTTCGAGAACGAAGAGCGGGAAACGAAAAAAACCTTAACCGGCGCAAAGATAACTTTGCGCCGATTAAGGTCGAGCGACTAGAAAGCCGTTAGGCTGTTCGTCGTCGTCGAATGAACGCTAACGCACCCAAGCTCAATGCTGCAATCGTAGCAGGCTCCGGTACAGCTCTATACGTAAACTCGACCCGTGTAATGTTCGTGCTGGTTGGTTCCGACCACACATCGTGCATACCGCCCGGCGAAGTAGCGCTGCCAAGGTGAAATTGCATTCCAGAGCGGGCAAGCGAAACGAAGTTGCCAAAAATGGTGGTTCCGAGCGTGCCGTTGCCGTATGAGTTGCGGCCAGTTGTCGCTCCAGCAGCAGCCATTGTATTTCCATAGATTCCGATTACGTCCCCGGTGTTCACGGTGACATTTACAGGCTGAAACACGTTTGCCGCAAGATCAAGCCCAAGTGCTAATTGAGTGAATGCGTTCGTTGTAGCAGAAAAATTTGGCGGCGGTACGTTGCCAGTAAACCGCAGAATCGCAAAGTTCTGATGCGAGCTTGCAATGCCTGTCTGAGGCAATGCTTGTACGCCAGTAATAACGAACGAGGTCGGCGCAGTAAACCAATATCCGCGAGTGCTGCCGTTAAATGTGCCTACTTGAGGCGGCATAGTGGCGGTCTGAGCCATCGCGACAACTGCCGAAGCAGTCAATCCAACTAAACAAAAAGTTCTTCCAAATAAATTCATTTCCAATTCCCCTGACCAAATCCGCTAAGCGCAGATGAAGTTTTCCTATTATAACGACAACGTGATGAAATGTAACAAGTTTTTTTCATACGCTAGAAAAAACCAGTATTTGTACAGTTAGGTGGCTACCCCTGTGGGCATTCCTGCAGAGCTGAAGGCGGTGACTCGAATCAATTGTGGGTTGTGGATTTAGGACTATGGATTTTGGATTGCCGATTGGGGGTTAATCGGAATTCTCGTTCTCCGTGATCCGCTTACTGCCAACCGCTTACTGCTGACAACCAACAACCAATAACCAACAACAAACAATAAACAACTGAAAACCAGGCTACAATGAATTCCATGAGACTGTGGATTTGGGTTTTTATCATAGCATCGGCGATTTTAGCGATTGGCGGTTGGTCGAGTTTGTCCCCTCTTCGAACCATGCCCTCGCCCACAATTGCCCAGGCGAAAGTAGCCTGCCCAAAATGCAAAAAGCTGAATGTGCGAACGGCAAAGGTTTGCGCTTTCTGCAAAGCCAAACTTCCAGTGGTAGCGACCCCGCCAAAGGCCAATTACCCAGCGGTTACCCGATTGACGAAAGTGAAGGGATCAGATTCCCAGCCTTCATGGGGGCCTGATGGAAGAATTGCGTTCACATCAACTCGAGAAGACGGATACGAGATTTTTGTAATGGACGCCAACGGCGGCAACGTCAAGCGTCTTGCCACACCCGCCCATGGCGACTATATGCCCTCTTGGACTCCGGATGGAAAGATTTTATTCATTTCGTACCCCTTTACAAACCTCCATATTTTCATCATGGATGCTGACGGTTCAAACCAAAAGCAGCTCAGCGCGAATTCGGTGACTCACTTGAACGCGGTAGCTGGGCCTGACGGGAGAATCGCGTTCGGTGCCGATATTGATCGAAAATCGGATATCTACATTATGAAAGCCGATGGCTATAAGGACCGAACGGAGGCAACACGTGTCGCATTTCACGACGCACCGGATATCCAACCCACATGGTGTCCTGGCGGAAAAATCGCTTTTACTTCCGAACGCGATGGCACCTATGGCGATCAACAGATTTTCGTAGTCAATGCCGACGGCACCACAGTCACCCGCCTTACCAAGGGGCCGGGGTGGAATAACGAGCCAAATTGGGGGCCGGATGGAAGGATATTGTTCACTTCGTACAGGGATGGGCAAGCAGAAATTTATATTATGAACGGCGACGGTTCAAATCAAAAGCGGCTCACCGACAATAAAGCGAATGACTTGGGCGCTTGCTGGGGACCAAATGGGATGATCGCTTTTTATTCCATGCGCGATGACACCGAGGGCGACATCTACACGATGAAGGCTCCTGCGAAGTAGCGGACGTTTTGAAAGTTGTCGGCAAGTGGTTGGCTAGTAGCTGGCAGGTTGCAAACAACCGATAGCCGATAGCCGATAACCGTCTACCACCAACTGCCTACCTCACCTGCCCGCCTTCGGGAGCCTCCCGATCAGGTTGGAGGAGGATGGCGATTCCGTCTTCATCCACCGCCGCCAGAAGCATTCCTTCGCTCATTTCTCCACGGAGTTTGGCTGGTTTTAGGTTGGAAACCAAAATCACTTGCCGTCCGATAAGATCGAGGGAATCGTAGGATTTTCGAATGCCAGCGATAACTTGTCGTTGCTCGTTTCCGACCACGACTTGTAGTTTCATCAGCTTGTCGCTGCCTTCAAGTGGGATGGCTTCAAGAATTCGGGCGACTTTGAGCTTGACTTTGATGAAGTCGTCGATTGTGATTTCGTCCGTTGTGGATTGTGGATTGTGGATTGTGGATTGGTCGGACATTTCGTTGTTGGTTGTTGGTTGATTCGATTTTGGATTTTGGATTTTGGATTTTGAATTATCGCTCGAACCCCCACCCCGACCCTCCCCCGTGGCTTCGCTCACAGGGGAGGGAGTTGATGTTCCAAAGAGCCGGTCATGTACAACCTGCGCTTTCTGAGGATCAATTCTCGGGAAGATGGGTTCGGGGGTTGCCAGGGCGGTGCCTGCAACCAGTGTGGACGGTTCGCCTACTTCTTTCCAATCTCTGCAAGGCGCATGGCCGAGTTGCTTAGCAATTTCATCTGCCGCCCAAGGAATCATGGGCGAGACCAAAGTTTCTGCCGCTCGAAGGCAGGCAAGCATCGAACGGATGACAGAGCCCAGCGCAGGGTCATTTGATTTTGCTAAAGCCCACGGGGCCCTCGTGTCAATGTATTTGTTCAAAAACCTCATGAGGCCGATTGCGGCATCTACTGCTTCGGGAACATTGAGCACGTCCATCGCCATTGCGAATTTTTGCTTAGCAGCCTGAATCGCCTCAAAAGCT
>JANNJE010000075.1:0-2376 GCA_031405735.1 Armatimonadota bacterium
GAGCGCGCTCGCCTCCTCGTTCGCCTTCGGCATATCCTTGTGCCATCGAGCCAGAGCCTTTCGAAAAACACCGATACGTGTCATCGCCACCCAAATCAGCTAGCCATCCGATTCCATTTGCACGAGCAGAACCATGCGACCAACGGATTGCATCAAATGAATCTTTGCCTAGCGTATCAATGCACAGCCCAATTCCATAGGCTCCAAAGCCCTGCGTGAGCCGGCTCGATTGGTACAGGTCATTGCCCCCTTTCTTATAGAAAACGCCGACTCCACCAATCCCCGAACCAAAAGAAATGGAGCCGCCGCGAAAAACATCGTTTCCGCCCAAATCATAAGCTAACCCGATGCCAAGAATCGCTGCTCCGATGCTCAGGTCTGGAGTTTTGTAGCGATCGTTTCCTCCGAGATCGAGCAGGACAGAGGCATAGCCAACGCCAGCACCGTGACGCCCAAAATACTCATCGTCTCCGCCCAAATCAATTGTCAAAACCGCATCTTTGTCTCTGTGAACATTTGGGCCAATTCCGCCAAGAACGCAAATCAATTTGCCAACATTGAATTTCAATTGGCCGGTAAACGGGGACGCCTTTGCGAGAGCTTGAAGTCTTGGAATCTGGTCGTCAAATGACTCTGCCAATTCTATCGCCGCGGTTCGAATTCGTTGCAAGTCAATCTTGTCAATCAACTCAAAAATAGTGGATTGAGGCAAGCTTCTACCGCGAACAAAATCTAATTTGAAACCAGGATCCGCGTCAATCCAATTTGGTAAAGATTCGATGAGTCCACGGCGTTCTTCGGCAGAAAGCTTCTCCGTCGAAAATCGAATTTCTGAGCTTGCCTTCGATACAGCATTTGCCAAGGCTCCAATTCTCGAACGAAAGGACTCCGGAACGGAGTCTGGAACACCGACAGAATTGATCGGTGACCCAGTTGTCCTTGAGCCGACGGAATACTGACCACAAGCCGATTTTAACATTCTAACGGGATTCGGGTTTGCGCCTGCGTGAAATTCCATCAAGCTCTCAATTGTTGCAACTGGCGATTGAAGTGCTGCCCCGACAAGCGAAGGGGTCTTTCCATCTAAAGGGATTTCTTTGGCAACTCTAAGTTCAGATGAAGCTACATTTCCAAGAAACAATACTTTTTCTAGCCCCTCCTTTTCAGTAGGAGTCAGCTGGGCAAAGCAATTTACTGATACCAAGGCGGCTGCAAAGCAAACGTAACGCAATGTCATTCGGTTTCTACCATACTGCGATGGACGGATTCTGCGATAGAAAAGGTGGGAATTCGCTTCTCATCGAGCAAACGTTCATCAAACGGTGCAATTCCGTGGGCAACTTTTCCAGATCTTGATTTCATTGCTATTCCAGACGTGCCTGTTTGGCTGGAAGGTGAAACGAAACTAACTTGAATTTCATGCTCCAGCGAATCCTCGTAAAGCGGAATCAATAGCCGACGGTTCATTTCAGATGCGAGCCAAGCCAATTCCTCAAAACGCTCACTAGCTCGAAATTCGCTGAATTCACTTAGGAGGCAAATAGAAAGCTCGTTTGCTCGCACCCAATTCAGCAAGAATTCAAAATTGATTCGTGTTCCTTCTCGAAATTCGGAGCGGCTGCAGTGCTTCCATCCTGCTAGTCGGGTCAGTCCTTGAAGCCGGATAGAGTTGCTGCAAACATAGCCTACTTCGCCAAACCGGAGCCCCAAATTCTGAACGTGGTGACGCCATCCGCCGCCCCAAGGCCATAATAAGTTGATCGGTGGCAATTCATTGTCAATTCTTCGCAAATTAAACTCTTGCTCCGAAAGCAAATTGATAGAATCGTCTATGAATCTTCTTAAATCCTGTTCATCTTCACAATTCGGAAGAACCGCCTGCACCGCCTTTCCAATTGCCTGATCTGGCGGAGTAGTTTCGCTTTCAGGTGAGCCGCTCTCTATTACCAATGCATGCTCAGAGCCTTCGCCCTCGCAAAACGTAATCCGCCGTGTGTTCAATTTCTTTGCAAGGTCGAGAATGAGCCTTTGTGTTTCAGAATCCAATTGCACTTTTGGAACATCAATCAGTCCATTTGTGGTTGAGAGAAGCGAAAGGTGATAGTGAGCCGACCGATCTGGAGGATCGTAACCTAGTGCCGCCGCTGTCAGCGGCCCTTGCTGCATCGAGACCGAATTTCGTTCTAAGCCAAGATACTCAGCTTCGAGATTCCCATGCCCTTCTGAGTATCGAACCATCGAAACCGTTCCATGGTCACGAAATCTCGGAAGACACGGCATCTCTGACCGAATGACCGAGATTTCGCCGCTGCGATCATGCAAATCTGGCGCAATCAGAATGAATCTCCGCATCTAACTCGATCCACTCAAAGGCTG
>JANNJE010000076.1:0-2672 GCA_031405735.1 Armatimonadota bacterium
CTTTGCTTCTAGAAGATGATTGCATCCAGCCAAAGCGAGTGCATAGTGGGTTCGGCCAGGGCGACAGACGCGCCTCGTGGTGGGGGCGCATCGCTGCCTTGTTCCGGACTTGGGGGCGGCCAGACAGCGCGGATCCGGCCGGCCCCAAGCCCTCAGCGTTTTTGGGCGCTGCGGATGAGCAAAAGTCGAACCTGATTGCGATTGTTCCAGACTATGCGGCAACTCAGTTGGCTTCAAGAGTTCACCAAACGCTTTCGCCGACTCAACTCTTTCAAATCGTCTCGTCAACTTTGGATTCAGAAGTCATATCAAAAGACGGATGGACGATTGTTCGTCCGCTCGATCCAATCCAAACTCGGTTGACACGGCCATCAAGAATTGCTGCTTCGAACCTAATTCAGACGATTGCAAAAGAAGGAAGGCTTGGTTTGGACAGCCTTGCATACTACTTGCAGTCGCAAAACGCGAAGTACATTTCCGGTGGATTTGTAGACCGTTATTGCGGCCTAATCGTTTCAGAATCAAGATCACGTTTTCTAAAGGGCGCACAACAAGATTTTGAACTTACAAAGTTGTGGGGCTCGCTCGATCCATTGCGACGGCGTCAACTTTTGGATGGCGGAAAGCTTGAAATGAGGTTGCTCGGACCGAATCAGAGAAACTTGATCCACACGCTCGTTTTCGATTCGCATGGAGGGCCAAATGTCGAGGCTCCCGAGTCGGGAGGAAATGTAAACAGAACTGTCAGGGCGTTTTCCAGCGGAGAAGGCTTCTTCTTTGGCGGCGGATCTGAGTACTTAAGTGAAGAACGAACCGAATACTTATCGGGCGGCATTCCGGCTACAGGCTATATCGAGCATGAAATGGATGACGAAGACGCTGTTATGGCAAATTCTCCTACAAGTGAAGAATCTAAACTGTTTACTGCACGAGAACTTGGAATTTATCGTTCGGTTTCTGCAAATACGAACTTGCCCGGTAACAGCCGGGGCGGATTTACTGCCTATGAAGGCTTCAAAATGGGAAAGAGGGTGACGTACTCAATCACCGTTCAACTTACCGATCGGGCGAGCCTAAACGGCAATCTGATGGACGCGCTCATGCCTCCTGGGAATTCTTATGTGCCGTACGATCAACTTCCTGCAGACTTTCGGAAGACTGTCGAGGAGTCAAGTGGTCAGATGAAGTTCGGCGAGCCACCGCCAACGCCAAGAAGCTAGCAGCCAAGAGCTACTCGTTTACGGTGCAAGCCCAACCGTCGAATTCGCCTTCATTGAGTTGGGCTTGCTCCCTCAAAAAAGCAGTACATTTGAAAATTTCGTCCGTATTCAGTGGCAATACTCTTGTCAGTTCGCACCAAAACCGTCCATCATCGTCTGTCCACAATGGCTCAATGGACTTGCTCCTTTCAAAGCCGCGTTCTTCCGCAGCGCTCAAGAATTTAATGCGGGAGTTCTCATTGGTGAACAAGGCTGCAAAGTCAACTGTCCGTGGCTTTGAGTGATCATCGCCGCTGTCTCGTAACATCTTCAGAAGTTCGCGAGACCTACTTCGTTCCCGTTCGATCGGCGCAGGTAGCATGTTCTCTATGTACTCTTTCCAATCCGGATCAGGCTTTACTACGAGTTCTATTTTGCGACTCTTATGAAACCCAGATTTGAGAGTCAGCCGAGGTGAAATCAACTGAGGGGAATAGAAGACTGCCCTCATTTCCTTGTCAAATATCACATGTCCTAATATAGAGTCCACCATTTTGTTCCACAAATTCAATGATCTGATCTTCAATCCGGCTTACTCGATTGAGTTCGCCTTTTGCAGGTAATCCATTTGGGGTTGCATCGTAAGGGAGGCTCGCAGTAACCACGAAGCTGAGCCGTTCTTGGTCCTCTTGAAACGCATTTAGGACTGTAACGATTCGTGGCTTCGCTCCTTCATTCTCAAAAACCATGAAGAACTCACGTTCCATTCTGAAGTCGTATACTTCACCAATTCTTCCTGTAAATGGCGGAAGTTTCGATTCGACTTTCCGCGTGGAATGTTGATTTGTGGGACTCGTACTTTCAGTCATTGCGATATTCGAAACTGTCGAGCATCCACTAATAATTGTGGCAAGAGACAAGAGACAAGAAATTGTTGAAAGTCTGGCTCTCATGATTGAATCTCAACGTGAAGCCCCTACTTCCCAAACCCCTCCGGCAATCTATGCCCCAGATTGTGCAGGGCAAACGCCCATTTGTCAGCGATTTCTTCAATGATCTTAGTCGTCGGCTTCCCGGCGCCGTGCCCAGCTTGCGTTTCAATGCGTATCATCACAGGAGCATCGCCTGCCTGACAATACTGCAACTGAGCGGCATATTTGAAGCTATGCGCCGGAACGACTCGGTCGTCATGATCGCCTGTGATAATCAAAGTCGCCGGATACTTCGTGCCTTGTTTCAGGTTGTGTAAAGGCGAGTATTTCAACAGGTACTCGAAGTCCTTTTTCTTGTCTGGCGAGCCATAGTCGCTCGTCCAAGCCCAGCCAATCGTGAACTTATGGAACCGGAGCATGTCCATGACGCCTACTTCTGGCAGGCAGACTGCAAACAAATCTGGCCGAAGATTCATGCAAGCCCCTACAAGCAGGCCGCCGTTTGAGCCGCCTTGTATTGCCAAGCGAGCTTTCGAGGTGA
>JANNJE010000077.1:0-3281 GCA_031405735.1 Armatimonadota bacterium
AGAGCCAGTCGTTCCGACTCGGCCACAAATTCCAATTCCGGACGATGCGCCTCAAGTTGTCGTTCGAGATGGTCTGCCAACTCTAGTTCGCAATAAGCGGGTGTATCCGCCGCTTGCATTCTTCGCGAGTTCTCCAGACGAGAAAAGGTCGCAAGTCGTGCTTTCGGAAATTCGGCGCGCTGCCGAAGCTGGCGTGCATCTTCATTCTCATCTTATTGAGTTTGAAGTTTCGCCGGAAGCGGTAGACGGTGCAGTTTCATTTGCGGCGTACATGATCGCCCAAACCCTTGAAGTTGATTCTGAAGCTCAAATCATCCTTCGAGTTGGATTCAGTGCCCCAAAGAATTGGGAATTGCACTATCCCAACGCAAGGTATCAAACCGAGGCCGGGCGAATCGCTGAGCCCAGCGTTTGCGACATCGAATACTGGGACGTTGCCAATCAGTGCCTAGCCGAGTTCATTCGAAGGCTTCGTCTGCTGGAGCAGAAAGACTCAGTTCTTGGCGTTCACCTCGACCGTGGCGAATGGTTCTTCCCACAAGGTGTTGGCTACGATAACTCGACAGCGGCGACGAGCGCATTTCGCGATTGGCTAAGAACTCGTTACATCAACGACACCGTTGCTTTCAGAGCTGCGTGGTTTGATGGACAAGTTACGTTCCCAACCGTTCAAATTCCAGAATATCGCGCGCCTAGCGAGGGCGATCACTTTATGCGAACAAGTCGGCACGGCAGACGCTGGGTTGATTACCACCTCTTCTTGAGCGATTCGACATATTCTCGAATCGCAAACCTCGCTTACACTGCAAAAGAGGCTTCAGAAGGTTATTTTGTAGTTGGGGTCAGCTATGGCTACACATTTGAATGGTCGCATCCTGCGAGCGGGCACCTAAGCCTTGGTAAGTTGCTCAGAACGCGAGAAATTGACTTTATTGCAGGTCCCCCAAGTTATCGCTCTCGGGAGCCGGGTGGCGATGCGCCGTTCCCATGTCCGATTGATTCGCTCGCTCTCAATGGCAAACTGTATCTTTCCGAAGAAGACTTCAAGACTGCAATCGGCGATTCGCACGAGCCAGATGACTACAACCCTGTCATTCGCACACCTCAAGCTCTAGAAGCTGTTCATTGGCGCGGAATGGGTGCATCTCTTGCCCACTCGGCTGGTGCCTATTGGATGGACCTATGGGGCAATGGATGGCTGAATACTTCCACAATCTGGGACCGCGGAAAGGCTGCGTCCGCCCTCTTAACTACTCGCATGGCAGCACCGCAAACCGCGCCGGATGTCGCAGTTTTCATTGATGAAAGGGCACTTGCCTATCTTGTCGACCAGCAGTCGTTTGCTTTGCTCGTGCAAGATGTTCGCGAATCCGTTTTACGCTCTGGGCTTAGTGCAGGGTTCTTCTTACTAAGCGATCTGGCTCACCGCGACAATTTCCCGGAATGCAAACTGAACATTTTTCTCAACGCTTGGGATATCCGACCTGAGCATCGGGTGGCGATCAAAAATCGCCTTCATTGCGACGGAAAAGTCTTGTTCTGGCTCTACTGTGCGGGAATGTTTGACAATGGCAGAGAATCGCTCGAGAGGGCACGTGAAGTGACCGGCATTGCAATCAAACCGCAACCCTTCCATTCGAGAACAGGAACAACCGTTCTGAACAAGCGGCATCCGCTTTGCGATGCATTTGCCGGACACGGCCTAATCGGCGGTGCAAATGTTGACCCTTCATACTTTGCGATTCCTGAAGAGGCAATCGTCTTGGGTGAGTACTCGCAATCCGGTTTGCCAAGCTTTGTAGTTCGAGATTTCAACGAAGACCCAGACACTTCAAAACATTGGAAGTCCGTCTTCATGGGCGAACCTTACGTGACGCCTGGCCTTCTACGGGCACTGGCTCAAATTGCAAATTGCCACATTTGGAATTATCATAGCGACGTAGTTCATGTTCGCGCGCCATTCTTAACCATTCACTGCACCGGGGCTGGCCAACGTGCCATTGCTCTTCCAAGAAACTGGGAAGCGTACAACCTACTTTCGAAGCAATGGGAGACAGGTGAATCGAACAATGTAAAATTCACAGCTTTGGATGGCTCGACTCATCTGTTTTTAGTTGGAGAACGGCTAGAACTTGAGGCAATTCTTGCCGCAAATCCTGCTGACCTGCTTCACATGGAAGAGCTTCCTGAACGACATGAGGACAGCATGATGGCAGATTCAGCCATGTTCGATGTGCCGATCATGCGGCTTGACGATGCCTTCGGAGATGCCAGCGATGACGTTGGCGAAGACTGGTTCTTGCGCCCACCATCCTTAGAAGAGGTCGAAGCGACTCTTCCGGCTCAAGAAATCGAATCCGATGCCAAAATTGGGAGGAGAAGACGAAAACCTCTTCGGAATGAAAAGCGCTTTGATCGAAGCAACGCCACTGCAACCACATTTGACGACGAAGTTGGAATGAACATCATGTTCAGGAAGCGGGAATAGACCGTGTTTAGAGCTGGTATAGTCGCGGCAATAGGACAGCCCAACGTTGGCAAAAGCACTTTGATTAATGCGATCGTTGGGCAAAAAGTGTCAATCGTATCTAGCAAACCACAGACGACTCGTAGACGCGCGATTGGTATTTATCAATCGGAAGTAGGGCAAATCGTTTTTGTTGACACGCCAGGAATCCATGAACCACATACGCGACTTGGAAAGGTCATGGTGGATCAAGCTCGTGGATCTCTTGATAGCATTGACGCCATTTTGGTTGTCGTTGATGCGGCGCGTTTGCCAAACGAGCTGGATCGCCAAATTGCGAAACTAGCACTGAATGCAGCGAAAGTTGAACGCGAAATTCCAACATCGAAGCCTGACGGCACGCCACGCAAGGTCTTGGACGTCACCCGCCTCGCCGCGACCGGATGGAAGCCCAAGATCGACCTCGACACCGGCGTGCGCGAGACCTACCAATGGTTCCTCGATCAAGAAGCGGCGAACATCGACATGCGCGGCATCGACACGCTGGCTGCTGCAGGAACCTGAGCCGGCTACACACCGTCCGCACCCACATATCTGGGGTTGCCGATCAACACCGACTACCCGAGCAGATCGCCGGCTCGGTGAGCGGATACACGGGTGATCGTGAGCCTTCTCGCAGCCCTTGAGTGAGTTTTATGCGCCCGTGCGCACTGGCGGCGTCGCGACCGCCGTCACGTTTGCCGTCGGCGGCCGCGATTACCGGCATAACCGCGAGCGCTCACCGGAATAGCCCAAAGCCCATTCTCAAACACGG
>JANNJE010000078.1:0-4873 GCA_031405735.1 Armatimonadota bacterium
ACCACCACCCAACGCCTGGCCGGACGGCTCGCCCTCATCACCGGGGCCACCCGCGGCATCGGCCGTGCCGTGGCGGAAAGCACTTTTCGTATGACAAGCCAGATAGCGAATCGCATGGACGGGGCCGACTGCTTGAAGAAGTTGATGGAAAACGTGGGCGACTCAAGATAGCGGAAATATATGCTGCATCTTCCAAGAGCTTAGCTGATCGTTCTGCGCCGCTAGATATGGCGATTTCTCGTCCCGAAGACCTTCAGTTTTTGCGATATCAATGGGCAACTGTCAATAGCGGCGGAACAAAAGAAGTTGCTGGAGAAAAGTTCTTTGTCGTAATTGGCAAATGGCGAACATACGGTGAAGACCAAGTTTCTGGAAATTACGAAATGTGGATTTCTGGTTCGAATGATCTCCGAATGTATGTCGTTAGAGAAATGATTATTGTTGGCGGGGCCGAGACGCTCTTAATCCATAAATGGGATGTGAACGTCAAGGTGGATGATCAAGTGAACCCAAAACTGTTCAAAGTCATACTTTGAACTTTCTCCTGATTGAATCGTCTGACGGTTTGAAGCCGTCCTTTTAGGGTAACTTCAAGACCATAGTGAAGACGGTGACAACATTTTCTCAGCTTGAAAAGGGCATGAAAGCCCGAATTATTGAGGCGTCAAGCGCGACTCCTGAAGGCATTCGTTTGCAAGAGATGGGTTTGACGAAAGATACTGTTTTTATTGTCACAAAGATTGCTCCTCTTGGAGACCCAATCGAAATTGAGCTTCGTGGCTACCGTCTCTGTTTGCGACGATCAGAAACGGAAGGGTTCGCGCTGGAAATTTCGGAGTAGTTTGTGTTCTCCACGGCGATTCCGTCAGAACCCGTTGATAAGAAGACTTACCTTTTAGCGGTCGTCGGAAATCCAAATGCAGGCAAAACGAGCCTGTTCAATGCTCTTACTGGTAGTCGGCAGAAGGTAGGCAATTATCCGGGCGTGACTGTCGAACGAGTTTCTTCGGTTCGTAATTTAGGAAAATTCAGGCTCGAATTCGTTGATGTACCTGGCCTTTATTCCCTTGAACCTGTCTCTGCAGATGAACTAGTTGCAGTGGAGGCGTTATCGGGCGAAAACGGGGTTCGGCCCGATCTTGTCATTTGCGTAATTGATTCAAGCAATCTTGAACGAAACCTCTACTTGTTTACTCAAATTGCTGAGCTTCAACTACCAACTATCGTGGTCCTTACCATGACAGATGTTTTGGAATCGAAGGGAAGCCGGGTTGATATTCCAAAACTCTCGACTTTGCTTGGAGTCGAAGTTGTCAGTGTGATTGCACACAAGAAAACAGGTGTTAAAGAACTTGAAACGACAATTCTAGGAGTCATTGGGCAAGCAAGAAGTCCACGAAAATTCCCTTGGAAATCGCAGAGTAACGATCACACATATTTGGAACTCAGGCATCGAATCGCATGCTCTGGAATTGATATGAGCGATGCGGAGTTCGATCAGCTCTTTTTGACACCAGAGGACGCAATTAGCAAGGATTGGGAGGAGCATCCAGATGTCCTAGCATTAATAATTGAGGCTCGATCTTTGCCGCAGGATGCTCCAGCCAACGATGATCCAGTTTCAGAACGCTATAAGTGGACCTCAACAATTCAATCGGAAGTTATTGTTACGCCTAGTCGAAAGCGCCGCTCTACCGTAACTGACAAAATTGACTTTGTTCTCACTCACAGATTTTGGGGACTTGCTGTTTTTATTGCAGTGATGTATGTGGTCTTTCAATCCATCTACTCGTTTGCAGAGCCAATAATGGGTTGGATAGAAGGCGGGTTTTCGAGGATTGGGGACTTCGTATCTCCATGGTTTTCCGGTTCGCCAGCGGTTCAGTCTCTGATCGTGGACGGAGTGATTGGCGGAGTAGGTGGAGCACTTGCGTTCCTGCCCCAAATCATGATCCTCTTTTTGTTCATCGCTTTACTTGAGGGCAGCGGATATCTAGCTCGTGCTGCGTTCCTAATGGATAAGCTTCTCGGATGGGCTGGACTCAATGGTCGCGCATTCATACCACTCTTATCTAGTTTTGCCTGCGCAATTCCGGGAATCATGGCCGCAAGAGTAATGCCCGACCCCAAGAGCCGATTAGCTACAATCTTGGTGGCACCACTCATGAGCTGCAGCGCCCGGTTGCCCGTTTATTTACTATTGATTGGAGCCGTGATTGAACCTAAATATGGGGCCGTGTGTGCCGGCGTAACTTTGTTTGCCATGCACTTCTTGGGACTGCTTGTCGCCATTCCGGTAGTAATGGTATTGAACAAGCGAGTTATCAAGGGAAAGCGGTTGCCATTTCATCTTGAGCTCCCGCCCTATCAATGGCCGAAATGGCGGGATGTTTGGCTGAGCATGTACATTCGGGCGAAGACATTTCTTCAGACAGCTGGGACGATAATCGTCGTGATGTCTATCATCATTTGGGGACTTCTGTATTTTCCTCGTAGTATGGAGGATGATCAAAAATTTGCAGCTGAATTTCGAATTTCTAAGCCTCTGGCGACAGACCTGGAAGTTACACAGTTTGTTGATGCAAAGAGGATGGAGAATTCGTATCTTGGGCAATTTGGACGAGCAATTGAACCTGTATTGCGGCCAGCAGGCTTTGACTGGAGGCTTTCGACCGCGATTTTATCGGCATTTCCTGCCCGTGAGGTTGTAGTTGCCTCAATGGGAGTCCTGTTTCAGCAAGGAAGTGATGCCCCGCAAGAATCCCCTAGCCTTCGAAATTCGCTGAAGGACGCAACTTGGCCAGACGGCAGGCCACTTATCACAATTTGGTCGGCAGTGTCGCTTATGGTGTTCTTTGCGCTATGTTGCCAATGTATGGCGACCTTGGCAACGGTAAAACGTGAGACTGGAACTTGGAAATGGCCAGTTTTCATGTTTTGCTATATGACTGGTCTTGCATACATCTTTTCAGTAGGTATCTTTCAACTCGGCCTTTGGCTCGGATCTCGATAGATTCGCTACAAATAAATCACATTGTCTTAACTTTAGTACTAAAGACTGTTAAGGAAACTCCGAGGATAAATTAAGCGTCGAAGAAAGAGGCAAAACAGTAATGAGCGAATTTGAAGACCAACAATGTGAAGGACAGTTTCCATGGGGAGTCATTTTGACTACCGCTGCAATCGGTGCCTTAGCTTTCGTTTTGTATCGAAAAATCCAAGATGTTGGCGGCCTTAGCGCAAAATCGGTAGAGTCAGCCCTTGACCTCTGCAGCAAAGCTGCAGAAACTCTGGAACATCGTCTCATTGGCGATACTGGCGATCTTTCGATGGCTGGGTGACGCTCGGTTGTTGGTTATTAGTTATTAGTTATTAGTTGTTATCCGTGATCAGTTATCGGTTATCGGTTATCGGTTACATGGATGAACTTCCAAGTAGGTTGAATACAAGTTCCGATAATCATTATTATGACTATTGCGATTCTTGAATTCCTGTTGCAGGTTCCTTGCAAGTATAAACTAACAGCAATTATCGGTCAACTGATAACCGATAACTAGAAACCAACAACCAACAACCAACAACCAACAACCGAGAACAGACAACCGACAATCCCCCATAATGATTCATGCGCGTAATGATGCTGTCATGGGAGTACCCGCCACGAATTGTTGGTGGAATCTCTCCGCACGTTTACGATCTGTCAAAGGAACTCGTGAGATTAGGCATCGAAGTTCATGTTGTTACAAAATCTACACCGCAAGCACCAGATGAAGAAACCGAATCCAGCGGTGTAATTGTTCACAGGGTTCATTTAGACGAATCTCCTCGAAACTTCGTCCACGAAATTGAGCTTTTGAACGCAGCAACAGAGCGTAGAGTGAGACAGTTGCTCGAGGACTGGCGGCCCGGCGGCCAACCAACTCTATTTCATGCTCATGATTGGCTCGCTCTAGAAGCAGCCCGCGAGCTCAAATTTGAATATAGTTTGCCTATGGTTGCAACGATTCACGCAACTGAATCGGGAAGAAACCAGGGCGTTCACAATGACCTCCAAAAGTACATTTCAGAAGAGGAGTATTGGCTGAGTTTTGAGGCTTGGCGAGTCATCGTATGCTCTGAATACATGAAGCACCATGTGTCCGACATTTTCTCATGCCCAATTGACAAGATTGACGTGATTTTCAACGGTGTCACGCCAGAAAAATTTCAATTTGAATGGAGCGCCCCGGACAAGCTTGCTTGGCGAAGCAAGTTCGCAAAGGAAGATGAGAAGATTGTTCTCTTTGTAGGAAGATTTGTCCGTGAGAAAGGGATTCAAGACTTGCTTTCCGCAGCCGGATCAATCCTGGCAACGCACCCGAACACACGATTTCTGATCGTCGGCGGAGGGCATCGAGACCGATTCGAGCGATTTGTGGACTGGTATGGAATCGCTGATAAGGTGACTTTCACGGGTTTCATGGGCGGCAGAGACTTGCTTCAGATTTTCCGAATCGCCGATGTCGCCGTATTCCCTTCTTTGTACGAGCCCTTTGGAATAGTTGCTCTTGAAGCCATGGCAGCTAGTGCTTCGGTTGTATCGAGTGAGGCGGGAGGATTGAAGGAAGTTGTGATGCACGATGTAACGGGCACAAACTGCTATCCTGGTGACCCAGAATCGGTAGCATGGGCAATTCGAAGGGTTTTGGACGATCCTGAAAGGGCTCTGAGATTGCGCCAAAACGCTTCCCTGCGCTTGAAATCTGATTTTGATTGGCCATTGATTGCAAAAAAGACCGTGGCTGTCTATGAACAAGTTTGGAACGAATTCCTGGCAAGCTACTGGGCGGCAGACACAGTTTGGCCCGTCGTTGCTGGAGCTGAAGAGCGATGG
>JANNJE010000079.1:0-3035 GCA_031405735.1 Armatimonadota bacterium
CGTGGCACTCTACCATTCTCGTGAAGCAGCGCAAGAGGCAAACGAATACTTCGTGACCACGTTCAGCAAGCGAGAGCAGCCTGTTGAAGCAGAAGAAGCAGAAGTTCCAGCAGATTTGGTTGTTGACGGCTTGGTTCCGCTTGCAAACTTGATCGGCACCCTTGGAATGGCTAAGTCAAACGGTGCAGCAAGAGACCTGATCAAAGCTGGGGCAGTTTCCTTAGATGGGGTGAAGGTTGAAGATTCCTTTGTCAAACTGTCGCTCGACGACCTAAAAGGTAAGGTTTTGAAGGTCGGGAAGCATCAGTTTCGCAAGCTAGTGTAGTTCCCTTGTAATTGAGGCAAATGTGCTCAAAACTCAGTAAGATAAAGCAATTCAAAGTTCGCAATTGAAAGGAATCAAATGGCACAAGGCAAATCAAAACTCCCCTGGATTCTTGGTGGAATCGCTGCATTCATGCTTCTCTGTTGCGGCGGGATTGTTGGCGGAGGATATTTCTTCTTTAAGACCGGAATGGAATCCGCTCAGAGCAAAGCTCCTTTTGCCACCGAAGTGATGACCAAAATGAGCGATTCGAACTACGAATTCGACTCTGTTGCAGACTATTTTGATGCTTCGATCTTCTCAGGAATTCAGCTGGACCAATTTAAGGTTGCGATGGCTGCCTACCGGGACAGGCTCGGCAAATTTGAGTCCATTGGCAATGCAACTGGGTTCAATTCCAGCTATGTGAACGGAGTTACAACTAGCCGTTACAACTTTAATGCAAAGTTCGAAAAAGCTGAAGGGATAATCACATTTGCAGTTCGAAATCAGAACGGCAGTAGCAAGATCGTCGAGTTCTCCATTGATTCAGTTTCATTAAAATGATGCTTTGGTAGCTTCAAAGGCAACCTAACGCAAGGTTCAAACGTGTTAATCTAAGCCATGCGCTGGGGGATTCGAAAACGGCTGCGAGCCTCATTCACCGAGTTTTTTGAACTCGAATCAGCTGGTGGAGTCGTTCTCATTTTGGCGACTGCCATCGCATTGTTCTTAGCCAATTCTCCTTGGGCTGAAAATTTCCAGCAGCTATTGCAAACCGACCTCTCTCTTCCTGGAACACATTTGAATCTGCTTCATTGGATCAATGATGGTCTTATGGCGATATTTTTCTTAGTTGCTGGCGCCGAAATCAAGCGGGAACTCATTCAAGGCGAGCTTTCAACATTACAAAAGGCTGCAATGCCGATTGCGGCAGCAATTGGCGGTATGGCTGTTCCGGCATTGATCTACTTTTTGTTCAATCGTGGAACGCCGTTTGAGCGCGGTTGGGGCATTCCCATGGCGACTGACATCGCATTTTCACTTGGAGTTCTAGCACTTTTGGGTTCGCGAATCCCAATTGGCTTGAAGGTCTTTCTAACTGCTTTGGCGATTGTGGATGATTTGGGTGCGATATTGGTGATAGCGGTTTTCTATTCTTCGAGTCTTAGCTGGGCATGGCTGGGGGTGGCTGGGATATTGCTGGGTGGAATGGCAGTTGCGAATCGAATAGGCGTGAAGGCACTTTCCGTTTATCTGCTGACGGGCGCAGGCGTTTGGTTGTGCTTTCTGAATTCAGGAGTCCATCCGACTGTCGCAGGTGTTTTGGTTGGGCTTTTGATTCCAGTTGCTTTTGAAAATCCAAAATCCAAAATCCAAAATCCACAATCCAAAATGGAACCCGCGCCCGCCACTCCACACTCTGCACTCGAAACTCCCCAATCCACAATCCCCAAATCTCAATCCACAATCTCAGAAGAATCGCCGATTGACCGCCTTATCCACTTCCTCCACCCCTGGGTAGCGTTTGGAATTGTGCCGATTTTTGCACTTGCAAATGCTGGCGTTGCTTTTTCGGGAATCGGACTGAGCTCTATGCAGCAGTCGTTGCCATTGGGAATCGTAATCGGGCTCTTTCTTGGAAAACCTATTGGAATTATGGGATTTAGCTGGCTCGCATCGAAACTACGCATTGGACAATTGCCAGATTCAGTTACCTGGAATCAACTTGCTGGCATGGGCTTCTTGGCGGGAATTGGATTCACGATGTCTTTGTTTATAGGCGAACTAGCATTCTCAGGATCGGAATCGCTTCTTCTTGCGAAATTTGGCATTCTAATCGGTTCATTGGTATCGGCGATCATCGGATTCATATGCCTGAGATCATGTACGAATGAAAGGCAACAATTGGAGCCAATGGCCGAATCCAACTAGGTTACAATTGATCATGTCGAATCGAAGGGAGATTTTCAGCGAAGCCGAAGTCGGCAAGATCATGCGCCGGGCTGTTGAGCTTCAAGAAACTACGGAAAGCCAAGAGTACACTCCAGGTGTTACCCGCGAAGAGCTTGAACGAATTGCCGGCGAGATGGGAATTTCGGTTTCCGCACTCGAGAAAGCACTGGCAGAAGTTCGAAAGCAGGCACCCGAAAAGAGAAGCTGGTTTGCTCTGAAAACCGAAATTGAACGCGTAATTGACGGCGAGCTTGATCCCAATGATTTTGACCTAGTGTCGGCGCAATTGCCCCAAGGGAACAGCCAAATGTTGCCTTCTCAAGTCGGGCGAACTCTAACAGCAAAAGTTCAAGCAGGTATGGGCACTGCGCAAGTGTCTGTCACTTCGCGAAGCGGCCGAACGAAAGTCAAAGTTGATTCTTTTCCAGTGCTGCCGATTGTGTTTGGTTTCCAATCTGCGATGTTTGCTTCGATTTTTGGCCCTGTGCTGATATCCAAAGGATTACTCGGCGCTGGAATCGGCGTATTGGCGGGCTTGATCGGACTCAGTTCGTGGTTGCTGGTTGGCGGAGTAAGTTCAGCAAAAAAGTCTGCCGAGAAACTGGCGGACAAGCTGACCGATGCTGTGGAAGATACGCTTGAAGATAGTGCGAAGTCAAGTGTGCGAGATACGTCATCGTCACCTGGTGAATTGCTGAGAGAACAAGAGTTTTCTGCAGTGGGTTAGAACAATCAAAGTTGTTAAGTATCCGGCTGCTGTCACACTGGGTGGTGG
>JANNJE010000080.1:0-4842 GCA_031405735.1 Armatimonadota bacterium
GCAACAACTCGCTCCAGAGTCCGTTAGAGTAGCGAAGCACGAATTTGAATCTCTTTCGGTTCCGGCCAAATTGGCCGCAATGAAGCTCTTCACGCATTTTCCCGACCCCGAGATCAACAGGATTTTGATTTCTACTCTTTCGTCTAACGAACCAAACTTGGTGGTCAAAGCGTTGAATTCCACCCAGCGTCTGAACATAAGCGATGCCCTTCCCAAAGCTATCGAGCTTTCAAAAAGCGAGGATTCGGACGTTCAGAACAATGCGATTTACTTCCTGATTGCATTTATGCCGGATATGTTCGCTGAACAGCAATTGATTAACCTGGCAAAGTCACTTTCGCCTAATATCCGAGAACTCATAACAGATGGGCTCGAAAAATCAAGAAGCACGGAATCCCGCGATTGCTTGGAATCACTGCTCAATGATTCCAATGAATATGTTCGTCTTTATGCTATCCGGGCATTATCAAATCGAGAACCTGAATCGCAAACCTCAAAGAGTCTCGCCAAATACGTAATTGAATGTCTTAACACTCCGGGCACAAAGTATAAGTTGTTTGCACTGAAGTTCTTGATTGAAACAAGGACTCCCAACACCCGAATGCTCGCCCAACGATTACTTCTAGACTCCGATCTAGATGTTCAGATTCAGGCGGCGAAGACCCTCCGCGAAAACGAATATCTAAATGTTGATCCCAAATTCGTTGAGCCGTTGCTGGTATCGAAAGAGGACCAATTGGTCGACGAGGCACTGCAACTTGTGGGCAGACGGCACGTATTGGTCAGCGAAAGGCTAGTATTGAAGTACTGCAACGGCACAGTTACACCGAGGCTACGTATGGCAGCCGTAGCACTTGCTCTGGTTGGGACCATTAGCTCTGAGAGAACGCTTCGCCGACTATCATCTTCAGATGATCGTCTCATTAGGGAGTGTGGCTGCGCTGGGCTCGAGCGACTGGGTTTGCCAAATCCTCAACTCGCCAAAGTCCAGCACGAACTAACTCGTGATGCACACAATAAGATGTGGACTCAACGAATTTGGGCGAAAACGTCACTCGAGCTCTTTTCTGGAACCTGGGCTAAGGAGCTTCTCAATGTGCTCGAAAACGACTCTGATCCTTTTGTTCGAGAATAGTTCGAAAATTTTATTAGTGGGCAAATAGTTGACTGAATTGAGCAAAAACTACTGGCAATGTCTGCAAGAGCAACAAATATCGACGGGTGAGCCTGACAGATATTGACATCGGGTGGCATGGACAGGCATTCTTGGGTGCATTTACGAGCTTGGGATAGAATTGGAAAAGAATGTTTGTCCATGTAAAGAACTCTGGCAATTCACTGACAAATCGAAGATCCCGCCACAGGGAAATGAACGAAGTGAATCGGGACTCGTTCCTCGCCTGTCAGTGCCACCCGAAGTCAAGTTCCAATGGACCGAGAACCTGTCCAGCCCTCCCGTCGCTGGTGGAGGGAAGCTGGACAGGGATGAATTAGAGGTGGGTGTTGGCGTAACTGAAAGGTCCCTGACAGCCACGGTAGCGATCGCATCGGTAGCGAGCTTGTTTCTGCTTGTCCTTGGTCCTGCGGGTTCTTGGCAGTACAAGTGGCCACCGGGGCTCGGAATCGATTGGTCCGTATACGTCGCGCTGACCTCAGTCGCTTTAGTCTTGAACACATGGTGCCTCCTCCGATGTCAGGGCTGGATTCGCTTGTGGATTATTCTAATGATCCTTGTTGCCATCGTAAGTGCTCTTAATCTTGCAACCATGTACTCGCTCGAACGGACGCATGTCGTAAATGCCCACTGGAACCCTTGGTCGTCCCGGGAGCATTCCCGCTAGAAGTCGGTTGCTCGATGGGTGACCCTGACAGATTTTGACGTCCCTACCTTGTTGCAATGGTGCTGGGGCAATTGCGACGTCTGCAACTCCTAGGTTTGTATCGTATGAGGAAACTCTATTCGAAACGTTGAGCCTTTCCCAATTTTGGAGTCAATAAACACCGAGCCATCGTGCGAAGCCGTAAGTTCAAGCACAATTTTGGTGCCCCAGCCCGAGCCGCTTTCTTTTGCCCAGCGAGATACGGCTGTGCCAGCCAATATTCGCGAAGCCGTTTCCTTTGACATTCCCGGGCCAGTATCGGAAACTTCGAGAATATGCTTGTCATCTTCAAACCGGTAGGCAACGGTAACTCGCATCTGCCGTGTATTGGAATCTGACTCAATATCATGGATCGCCTTTATCGCATTTCCTACCAAGTTCTGAACAATCCGAAACATAAATAACTGATCGTGAGAAAAGTCCGGGGCGTCCGACTGAATATCATATTCAAGGTCAACGTTTTTCTTGCGAGCCTCTGGTTCCAGGTAGCTGGCGGCATTTTCGATTGATTCGGCAAGAGATTGGACGGACTTGTTCGGCCGAAGCTTTCGACCAGCAGATAGATCAGAAATCAGGTGGGAATAGCCTACAATTCGGTCAATGGATGTTCTGAAATCAACGGAGACATCCTTCACGATTTCGAGCCGTTTGGTTACATCGGCGGTTGGCTGCTTCAATGCTCCATCAAGTCCCTCGATGGCAAAGTCGAACACGGAAACGTTAGCATAGAGGCTCGCAGCCAGGTTGCCGATGTCATGACTTACTTTTCCCATTCCGAGCAACGAACTTGCCCGCGTGGATTCTTCACTTAGCTTTGCATTCAAAATGGCAAGAGTAGCAACGGCAGCAACGGTATCCAAAACCGTAATATCGCTTTCTTCAAACATCCCGCCAACTTTGTTGATGAGCTGAACGACGCCAATCGGAGCTTCATCTTGCATTTGCAAGGGAACTGTGATCATGGATCGAACCTGGACCCCAGTTTGCTGTTCGATTCGATTCAGTTGGTCGCCTGGTTTGGGTGGAAATTCACTGATGAGCGTTTTACCGGTTTGAAACACTTTGCCTGCCGCGCCAAAATCGTCTGGAATGTTTTCGAACTCTAGCTTTTCGCGCACTTCTTCTGGCAATACATGCCTAAAGACGAGAGTTTGGTTCGAATCGTCATGCAGGTAGATTGTCCCACCACTTGCTCCTACAGCTTGCACACAAATGCCAAGAACGCGCGGGAGCAAGAGATCAATATGGCCACTGCCCGCTAACATTCTGGTTGCGGTTTGAACTGCGAGCAACAAATCTTCTTTAGAAGCCATTGACCTTGGAATGTACCAGGTAAGAGTGCCCGTTCATCGCCTTCAAGTCAAGGAAAACTAGGAGAATCCAAACATTCTCGACTAAAATGAACGACAATAGATCTGGACAAATGTATTTTTTCATCACTCTGGGGGCATCAAGTTGAGCATAAGTAGAACAATTGAGTGCTCTTCATCCTCACTGTCGGGGACGCACACCAGATTGCACGAAGCAAAAGCTGGCAATAGGTCGGCGTTTGATGATTTAATCAGTCCTTACATTGCAGACTTGAGAACGTTTGTGTCAACAAAAGTTGATGCAAAGGAAGTTGACGATGTTGTTCAAGAGGTTCTACTGGCAGCCTGGAAGGCGATTCCAACGTTTGACGGGCGAAGCAAATTTCGGACATGGCTCTTTGGGATTTGTATCTACAAAGTCAAGGACCATTATCGGCTGAAGATGCGGCGAGTTCAAGAAGTCTCGATTGACCTGTATGATGCTGAGTCGGGAACATCAGGCTCAAGCAATCAGACGGAACTTGCTCATGCTGTGAAAGGGTATGTCCAGTCCCTATCTGCTTCTCAGTCGGAAGTAATTGATCTTTACTATCATCAAAATTTGACCTTGGCAGAAGTAGCCACGGTCCTCGACCGAAACTTGAATACAGTCAAGTATCAGTTTTGCCAAGCTCACTTTCGCTTGGCAAAAGCCATGAAGGACGGCGGATTCATATGAGCAAAGAAAAGGAAGAACAGTATTGTTTGGATGACGATTGCAAATTTGCAAGCAACGTAGTTTTGCTATCCCATCATGAACTCGGATTTTGGCAAGGCATTCGGACACGATTGCACCTGATCATTTGCGATTCATGCAAACAGCGAATGGAGGAAACATTGGCTGTTCGGGGGCACTTTTTGTCCCTTAATGGATTTCCAAGCCCAGGATTGCCGATTCGAATCTCGCCAAAATTCATTCGTATGCAAGTAGCAATTGCTAGTGTAGTCGCCGTTGCAAGTATTGTCTTGGCTTATTCAAGCGTGAACGAATATTTCCCAGAGTCTTCAGAGACTGCAGAACCAAGCTCAACCATCCCCGCAACCGCTGTTCTACCGGAGACAGACGTGCTTTGCGAGACATCGGATAAGGCAGGAGACACGAAAAAGGCAGCGACAAATGGACAAAAGCCATTTCCACAAACGTCGACTATAATTCCAAAAACACCGGATTCTGTTAAATGACCCTCTATCCATTCATTTGGCCCCTCCGGGGGCCATTTTTTTTCTGAAGTTATCAATGACTTGAATAAGAACTCCTGAAATCAAGCACGTCAAGTATACAAATGGCAGGCTTCGTTGCCATGCTTCGCCACCCCATGAGCTAGTTACACTAGCAAAAAATGGAGTCAAGGCAATTGCAAAAACGGCACCAATTACTGCGGCAACATTTCGTCGCATCGGGCGCACACCTGCATTCAAGATTATACCAATTGGTATTCCGACAAATGAACCAATGACAACGCACCTTGACAAGGAGCGCATATAACCAAGGTTTTCAGAGGCAAGGTCTACACCGTACAGCCTTCCATGCGTTGCAACCGAAATGAGCACGAACGCAGTTGACCACAAGATCGAGGAAGCAACGATACGCAAACTGCGATCTTCAAACATAT
>JANNJE010000081.1:0-2363 GCA_031405735.1 Armatimonadota bacterium
CTTCAATGTTCAGGAAAAGCGTGAATTTATAACAAAAACGATTGGAATGTTAATTGGTCAACTTGAAGCGCTTGTTGAGTTTGCCAACGAAAATCGAAGTCTTATTATTGAACACTTCAACCGTGATCAAGCACAGAGTACGATCAAATCCTTTAAGATGATCGAAGCACTAGACTTCTTCCTCGGCGCAATCGTCTTCTTTTCTGCTTTTGAAGAGGTAATGCTGTTAGCAGACTCTCTTTCCCACCCAGAATTGAGGGATGTTCTTGCAGAAATGTACCATGATGAGCAAAAGTCAACGGAACGCCTGGCATTATTTGCTGTCGAGCTTAGTAGTCGAAAGAAGATTGATACGGCACGATTGAAAAAACTCAAGTCCGACTGGAAAGACTCTTCGTCCACAACAACGTGGCACTTGTTACGGTTCCTCGTCTACCGCCATATTCGGCTATATGGTGTAGACAATTCAGCCAGAAACTCGATTCTTGCAACTATTGAAGTGGAAGACAAGGCGACACTAATTAGGCCGTTGGATCGATAGCGTGATGAATCTCGTTGCAAATTGCTTCCAGTAATCTTATCCCCCCTACTCTTTACTCCATATGCGCCCTTCGTGCCTTGGCGATGGCGTCAACCGCCTCCATCATCTCTATCGGGACGGCGAGCACCACCGTATTCGAAGCCGTGGGACCCAGGCCGTCAATAGTCTGAAGCGAGCGGAGTTGCATCGCGCCGGGGCTGGCGAGCATGATTTTGGCAGCTTTTGCCAGGTTCTCAGCAGCTATCGCGTCGCCTTCCGATTTGGTGATGTTCGCTCTCTTTTCTCGCTCGGCACCCGCTTGGCGGCTCATGACTTTCTTTAGGTCTTCGGGCAGAAGAATGTCTTGGATACGGATTCCATCTACTTCCATGCCCCAATGTTCGGTTTCAGTTTTCAGCATTTCGCCGATCTGCTTACCTATTCCCTCTCGTTCGCTAAGGACTTCATCAAGCGTTCGCCCGCCGATCACGTCCCGAAGCGCCGAACGACCGAATTGAACGATTGCAAACATATAGTCCTGCACGTTGATGACAGCTTGATCGGGACGAACAACCCGTAGGAAAACAACACCGTCTATGGCGATGGGCACATTATCTTTAGTAATCGCCTCTTGGCGCGGAATATCCACGGTGATCACGCGAGTGTCAATCGCGCGCGATTGCTCTAATAAGGGAATGACGAAAAACACACCGGGCCCAGTTGTCCGGGCGTATTTGCCAAGTCGAAAGACGAGCACCTTTTCCCATTGAGCGGCCAGTTTGAGTGAGCTTGCGATGAGCCAGCTTCCAATAAACCAAGCGAAAGCCATGCCAAATGGTGCTTCTCCAAGTGATGACGCACCGACCCGGAACTGGCTCCCAAAGAGCATCCATCCGATGCCCATTAAGACGATCCAGACGATAAGTGAAAGGTAATTGACGATCATAGTTCTCTCCAAAGTGGGTAGCCGCTTGCGCCGGGCTGGCGAGTACTGGCTGGCGGGAGTCAGTGGTCCTGAATCATCGAACTCCATTGGCGGCGGCGCGCCAAGTTGCTGTTGCTTAGCGATTTGTGCTTGCTGAGCCTGCTGCGCCTGCTCGGCAATGTCCTGAAATGCCTTTTTTAATTGATTGAGATCCATTGGCAACCAATGAGGGAATTCGGCATGAGTTTGGAAAGTCCTGCTGGGATTTCACTTTGTAGGCATGTTGTTTGCAAGTGGTCTTCAGGTTGTCGGCAAGTTGTTGGCAAGTGGTAGGCAGGTTGTTTGCAAGATGTTGGCAGGGGTTGGCAGGTAGTTGGCAAGTTCCTCTACCGATGGCTTCAACATGCTAGCCACTTGCCGACCACTTGCCAACGCTCCCCAAAAAATTCCAGGTAACTTCACTAGCCAACCGATAATTCCCAAGTTGCCATGAGATTTCCTCGATATTCCCACACCTTAGGCGTCGCTCAGAACCTGCCAGCCGAGATTTCCGACCTTCGTCGTATCGCCGAAAACCTCTATTGGTCTTGGAATCACGACGCCCGAAATCTCTTTCGAGAAATTGACCGCGAGCTATGGGATGTCGTCGAGCACAACCCGATCAAACTCATCCTTCGCGCCAAATCGGAGCGGTTGCAAGAGCTGGCAAAAAACGAAGACTTCGTACAGCGAGTTCAGAGAATCGCGAGCAATTTGGACGATTATCTTTCGCAGCCAGCAACAGAATTCGGGTTCCTAAGCGGGGGCAAAAACCAGATCATTGCCTATTTTTGCGCTGAATTTGGAATCACAGAATCGCTCCCGATCTACTCGGGCGGTCTAGGCGTTTTGGCGGGTGACCATCTGAAGGCCGCGAGC
>JANNJE010000082.1:0-2359 GCA_031405735.1 Armatimonadota bacterium
TTTGAACGCTTCCAGAGCAAACTCTAAATCCTCTTGCGTATGCGTTGCATTGGGCATCGTTCTTAACCTTGCTCTGCCTCTTGCCACAGTTGGAAAAGCAATAGCCAGAGCGTAAACTCCTTCATCGAAAAGCATTTTCTCCATTGTTTGGGCAGTCGCTTCATCTCCCACGAATACCGGAGTAATGGGCGATTCTGATCCCATCGTATCGAATCCAGCTTCCTGGAGTGCATTTTTCCACCAGCGAGTGTTGTCCCACAGCTTTCGCATGGGTTCGGGGTCGGATTCCATTATATCGAGGGCCGCGATCAAGGCAGCGGCAACCATAGGAGGATGGGCTGTGCTGAAAAGATAGGGTCGGCCCCGATTGATGAGCCAATCTTTGAGATAAGCAGATCCCGCAATGTAGCCGCCGACGACTCCAAGGGCTTTGCTGAGCGTTCCAAGCTGAATATCAACTTTGCCATAGAGTTCAAAGTGGGAAACCGTTCCAGCGCCGTTTTTGCCCAATACGCCGCTCCCATGTGCATCGTCAATCATGACGATGGCTTCGTATTGTTCGGCTAAGCGTACGATGTCTGGCATAGGCGCAATGTCGCCATCCATGCTGAAAACGCCATCAGTAATAATGAGTTTCTTTCCAAAACCAGTTTCATTTGCGAGCTTCAATGCTCGCTCCAAGTCCTCCATATCTTTATGCCGGTAAACCCACCCTTCGGACTTTTTATATGCGGCAGGGGACAGGCGAACGCCGTCAATGATGCTCGCGTGATTTAGCTCGTCTGAGATGACTACATCTTTGTCAGTTAAAACGGCTGGGATGCAACCTGAATTTGCCGTGAAACCGGACGTGAAAACGAGGACGGCCTCCGTGTGTTTGAACTTGGCCAAGCGTTGTTCGAGCTCGTTGTGAACGTTCATCGTCCCGCCAATCCAGCGAACGGCTCCGGCTCCAACGCCCCATTTTTCAATAGCTTCCATTGCTGCTTGCCTCACCTTTGGGTGGTTTGCAAGGCCGAGATAGTTGTTGCTAGAAAGGTTCACCACTTCCTTTCCGTTCATTCGAACACGCCCGCCCGCTGGGCTTTCCAGAATCTTTGGCGACTTGTAAAGGTGCTGGTCCTTTAGTTGCTGCAAGTTTTCTGCGAGCCACGATTGAAAGGCGGGATTCATACCACCATTTTGGCTGAAATTCAATTAGACCGACTTAACTACTCAATCTCTCCATTTCTGCAATTGGATGATGTGGATTCAGCCTTCTTGCAGATTCAAATGATTCCGCAGCTTCGCGGTTTTGACCTAGTCTCTTCTGAGAGATTCCCAGCAATGCGTATGCGTCTGCCATGTTTGGGTTTATGGCAACTGCTTGCTCGAATTGTTCCAATGCTTCTTCCACGTGGTCCAGTTCCAACAACGTCTGCCCGTATTGACATCGAATATCCGGATAATTTGACCGCTCGTTAATGATTTCTTGCCAAGCACCGGACGCACCATTCCAATCGGAATTTTCTGCAAAGGATTGTGCGACAACAATCTTCTTTCGGATGTCAACTTCTGACGTAAATGTTGCCTTGTCAAATGCTTTTAGAGCCATAGCTCGATTTCCGCTTTGCAGTTCGTTGCGGATGAAAGCAAGTAATTCTGGTTCGATGTTAAACTCGGCCTTATCGGAAATTGTGTCGTGCAATTGAATGGCTGTAGTGTAATTTGGATTGAGTTCTATCGCTAATTCGAGGGCTCCTTGAACCTTTGAAAAATCCCCTTCTAGAAACCACGCTCTGGCACTCAGGAAATGGAGGTCAGCAAAGAGGCTGCGAAATTGAAGCGCAATTTGGATCGTTTTGATTGCAGAGGCGCCATCGCCCTGGTCAATTTGAGATGAAGCGAGTTTCCGGCAGCACTGAACTATTGAAGTTTCAGCTAACTTGACAATTGAATGATCCTTGGATTCTTTGCAGGCTCTCAAAAAAAGTTCGATTGCCGATTCAAAGTCACCCGAGCGCATTGCTCGAAGGCCGTTGTCATAAGCGGAATTTTTGCCGAAGGTAAACCAATGTCCTGGAAGCATAATGATCTTTGATTTCGATCCAAGAAAGAAAAGGCCATCCTAGCCATTGCGCCCGCCAATCCATTGGCCAATGTTACCGACGTGTATTGAGGTCAAAAAGAAGCTGTTCGCGGTATGAATTTCGTGGATAAGGGTTCTGATCGAATTCCGCGCTCCGCTTTCGCTATGTCAATTGCCAATTTGGAGAATCATTCCATCATAGCCAGGTTCCATTCCATGAGGGGCCAAAGCGACTTCCAACTCGGCGTGGGTCATGTCGCCTTCGTGGCTATGATGCGTCGTGACAATTCT